>CAYYYG010000026.1:0-17217 GCA_964476135.1 uncultured Gammaproteobacteria bacterium
ATAATATTCTTTCCAGGACTGTGTCCAGCTGTAACTCGTACTGGTTGGCTTTATCCAGAAAAAATACATTGTAATAAGAGCATAGAAACAACCTGAAATAATAGTTACTGCGAGGAAAATTCTCTTTTTGCGGGTCATGTGCAATTTCATATCCACTATTTTTTAATTAAGAAAATCAATGTATTCCAATATTCCCTTCTACTTAAGGTGGTTACACACTTTTCATACTCCGGCATGCCCGGATAAGACTTATTAAACTTAAAACAATTTCTTTCATACGTGATATCGCGTAATAAAATACCGAATTGCCAGGAATATAGGGCTAGAGATAAAAAAAGTACTAAATACGCGACACGAACCTTTCCCTGACGGATAAAAAACCAGATAGTTAATAAAATCAGCGCCAATATAATAAAAGGGGCAGTATGTATGACTGAAAATATCAGATTTATAATAAACGAAAAAACTTCCATGGTTAATTTTGTTGACGCTTCTCAATCTCAACAACATCGAGAATTCCTTCCTGTTTTAACTGTTCCAGAATCCTGCTGTTATAAGGGTAGGAATAATAGGCTTCATCAGAAGCTATATCAAGTTGACACAGTATCAAAATATCAGCTAAAACCGTCTCGAAGCGCTTATATTTTTCATGGGAAGTATCCCCGCCGGCTGCCTTCAATGCCCTGTCTTTAGTTATTTTGAAATATCCAGTTGAAATCTCGTGGCATTCTGGTTTTGAGAATTTTCTGTATAAGTCAAAATTTACCAATAAGAGATAAATTATCAGAAATAATTGCCCACTAAGAATTGTGATCAGTAATATTTTTTTATTCATAAATAATAAATGTGGTTCGACTCCTATATATGCTACAACCCTCACTGACACTCAAAGTAATTCACTGACATACTAGAGCTTGCATTGTTTGGATTCGAATCAATATCTGTATTACTTAAAATCCCTTTTCCTGATTTTTTTGAAAAAATGATGTATTCGTAAATACTTATCTCTGATATGGCTAGTGCAGTACTGGATTTTCTTGTTGCGGTGATCATGTTTTTATCCTCATTAATAATCTCATAATTACCTCTCGGATATTCACCTGGAAAGGGAGATCTTTTCAATACCTTTTTATTAGAATCTATATTCAGACTGAAATTTAACTCACGGATTTTTATTGTCGTTGTACTATTATGCTTCCGAATTGTATCTGTATTTAAAGAATGCGCAGTGATTTCACGACATTTCAAATTATTAACATAAGAAAATTGCTTATCTGGGGTCGGCCAATAACAATCCATCTGATATGTTTCAAACAGCTTATTGTGTCCATAACAGATTAAATCGGATATCCGTATTTTATTTTCATAGACGAGCCCGCTTAATTTACCAGTGATATTTAATCCAAAAAAGAACGATAAACTTGAAAAAACTAAAATTATTGTAAAAAAAGTTAAGAAAATAAATATCTTTCTCATAATTGACATTATAGACAATCATGTCAAATCATAATCGACACACTTATGCGTGGAATGAAAATATGTTAAAAGAAGTGAACCACATTGTCTTTGACACCTATGTCAATAAAATTGACAGTTTTTGGAGGTTAGAAAACTAATCTGGAGTTTACTTTTTCACCGGAAAGAGTTTTTCTTTAAGCTGAAGCAGTTTCAAATAAATATGGGAAATGCGTAAGCCGAGCGGAGAAATTATCGCCATGAGCTGCTCGGCAGTAAGCTCCCCTTCAACCGGGACACGGTCGATAAGATACGGATCGGTTTCACCCGGCTTTGCGGCCGCGCCGTCTACTGTAAATGCATTAGTAAAACCGGCTTTTTTTACCGCGGCAATAGCATTTTTCGTAAATATCCCTCTTGGGTATGCGAAATACCGCATCGGAAACCCAAGTTTTTTTTCAAGCTCCGCTTTACCTTCAACCACCTCCCGCTCAAGACCGGCCTCATCCATTTTGCCAAGATCGACATGGGTTGCCGTATGAAAACCGATTTCCCATCCGGCGCTATGCAGAGTCTTTAATCCGTCGATAGCCATGATTGGAAGTTTATTTTCAAGCTCATAACGGTTAGCTCCGGTTTCGTTGCCAATCGCAAACAGGCCGGCCACAATATTATGTTTCTTGAATATCGGTAAAGCGTTCTCGACTAAATTTACATATCCGTCGTCGAAGGTTATACATACTCCCCCGTCTTTTGATGACATAAGCGTGTCAAGCGGCAGAATATTGGTATGTTTTTTTAACATTAAAATATGCTCTTCCAGCTGCTGCGGGTGGGTGGAAAAACGCCAGCCGTCGGCGCCGACTGAATGATAGCACAGAATAATTTTATTTTTTTTGTCAAAAATATTACGTCCGGTAAATTTATATAAAAACCAGATCAAATCGAGAGTAATCGTGTTTACGATTTCAAAAGGAGACTTCTTTTGCATCAGGCGCGGCATGATTTTTCGAATAATGAGTTCGATATTGCGAACAACTTCCTTATGAACATGATGATCTTTTGGAGTGAAAGATATTATTTGCATATAGTTAAAAACGGCAAGGGCCGTAAACCGGCGTCTTTCACTGTTTGTAAGCAATCTGTCCTTAAGTATCCTTATGAGTCTCTCCTCACCCAGCTCATGGGTATAAATCACCGCAACCTGAGAAAGATCAAACAAATTATCGGACACAACAGCGCTCTCCCAGTCGAGAACATGTAATTTGCTTTTCTCACGGTCGTATAAAATATTATCAGGAAAGAGATCGCGGTGAACAAGTCCCATTTTCACTCCAACCAATGCAGACTGGAAATAATTGGCAAAAAATATCAAGTAATAACCAATATTTTTTAATAAGTCAGCCGGATATTTCAGTATCAATTTAATTAAAATCAATTTAAGGGAAAAATAGAATCCCAAAGGATCGCGCGAAGGAAGAGAATTATTAGCAGGGGGGAGAAGCGAGGATATTTTATTCAATTCGTTTAATGTTTTTTCGATAAGACCGCATCTTTCTTCTACGGAAAGATCTTCCAATTTTTCTCCGGAAACCATGCCGGTAACTAACGACGCAATACTTGAGGACTCACTGTAGTCGATATATTTTGGCGAAAGCTCGACGCCGAGTGAAGACAGCTGCTTAAGTATACGCGCCTCATTGCGTAAAAATATCTTATCTTGATCCTGAAATTGTCCGGAAACGCGCTTTACAACATATCGATTCCCAGACTGGTCGCGCTGAAGGGTAACCCTGTTTTTCGTTTCGGAGTAATCGGGTGTAAGATCTTTTTCAAAAACATAATCTGAATATTCGCTGGGAATTTGGGGCCTTGCAAAAAACTTCTGCAGGAGCGATCCAATTTTAGCCATAATTGTGTCTGTAATATCCATGATCAGTGTGCGGAGGCGGCGGTAAACCAGCTTAACTTATAGCGGGAAGATATGATACCATATAACGGCTTAATCGCCAGATGAATAAGCGTCATGCAAATAACTTCAATCGGCTTCATCGCAAATGTGTTCAGGACAGTACGAATATAAAAAAGCTTCGGACGTGACAATTCCTTATCGACAAGATCACCGAAATACTTACCAAGCTCGATTTCCACCGCTTCCGGATGGGATCGGAACGCTTGTCTGAGATAATCGGAAAGAGTCCGGGGAAGCCTGTAGAAACCGCGGGCCTTATCTTGATATTTGAATTTATACCCCAGTTTTTTACAGTTTAAGTATAGATAAGCATCTTCGTTGAATATTTCTGGAAAATGAGTTTTGTCGGCCAGGTGATGGCGAATTGCGAAGATCCCGCCGCAGGCGAAAATATTGTCTCCTTTATTTATATGAAGACGCGACTGATAAAATACGTCGAAGGTGGAATAAATACAGCGCTGTATAAATGTTTCCGGAGCTTCAGGAGTTACGTTGCCGCCAACCAGCATTATTTTCTGATTGGTAAAAGAGCTTATTAGGTGAGTGATAACACTATCTCCGTCGAGTCTTAAATCCGCATCGACCATGCATAAAACATCTCCCCCAAACTCGCCAAACATCTGCCGCAATCGAGTAGTTTTGCCTTGCCGCATGCCGTCGGAAAAAACCTTTATTCTTTCATCTTTAATTTCGGCGATTTTCTTGAGTGTTTTATCGCGGGAACCGTCATCGTAAACCAGTATTTCCTTAAGCTCCCAGCCTTCCTGCTTCTGTTTTAAGATACTTTTGAGCACCGCGGCGATTGTTGAAGCTTCATTATATGCCGGAATCCCGACTGATACTTTAAGCGGTATTTTCTGTACATTCATATTATTTAGAACTCTGAATTTGCGTCCACATTCTTCCCTCTGCGGGAAATGTATATTTTTTTGCCAAAATTCGCTGTAAAAAATGCAATACGAGTGCGCCTACCAGATAAAGGGGCTGCTTTGTGCCAACAACAAGGTAAGCGATAAGTTTGGCGCTTGCAGGTACCTTGTACGCCTCAGCCGCTTCTTTGAAATACTCCTTAATTCCATCCGCCGAACTGCTGAAACGGGTAGACTGGCGCATGAAATCATCAAAAGTTTCCGGTACTTTTATATAACCATGACAGCTGCGACAGCTTCTGAACTCAAACCCCAGGCGCAAACATTCAAAATAGAGAAAATGGTCATCGGCAATAATATTTTCTGGAATGCTCACCTGGCTCAAAAAATCACGCGATCCAGCCGACACATGCCCCGGGTGCGCATGGACCGAACGACCGTTATTTATTCGGTTTACGGTTTCCGTCCAAAATTCCTCATAAGCGGCAAGCGACTTACCGATAAATGTTTTACCGGGGAGCGGGGCGTCGTTTATACCCACGAGCCCAATTTTTGAATCATCAAAACAGGCAACAATATCATGAATTATGGTACTATCATTTATAGTAACATCAGCGTCGATCGTGATCAATATTTCATTCTCAATACTTTTATAAAACTCGTTAAGCCGGCCGGATTTTCCTTTGCGCTTGCCGTCGTTTACCAGTTTGACTATCGGATTAGAAGTAGCAAAATCGGTCACCAATGTGGCTGTTTTGTCGGTCGTACCATCACAGGTAACGATTATTTCTTTAAGAATAAAATTTTCTCCCTCCTGTTTAATCAGGCTTTCAAGAAGCGGCAATATATTCTTTTCTTCGTTATGCGCCGGAATCCCAACGGTAACCGATTTCTTAGCCATTTTCATAAAACCGCTTGATCGCATTACAGACTGTTAACTGGTCATTTTCGGAAATAAACGGATGAATCGGCAACGAAAGAAGCTCAGATGCGACTCGTTCGGACACAACCAGACTCAATGAGTTATATTCCGGATAGCATTTCTGCTTATGAATCGGAACCGGATAGTGTATATGTGTTTCGATTCCTTTCTCTTTCAGATATTTCTGAAGCTCGTCCCGTCTTTCGGCACGGATGGCAAATAAATGGAAGGAGTGGTAGCCGCCCTCACGCTCCTTCGGTAAAATAATATTTTTAACACCAGCTAATTCTTTAAGATAAAATTCTGCGATCTTGTGCCTCTTCTCGATGAGTAAATCCAAAGTTGGTAATTTAGATGCCAAAATGGCGGCTTGAATCTCGTCAAGACGGCTATTTATACCTTTAACCTCATGATAATAACGCACTTTCTGACCGTAGTTGCGAAGCATTTTGCATTTTTCATAGATTTCTGCAGAATCGGTAACGATCGCACCCGCGTCACCATAAGCGCCGAGATTTTTTGTCGGGTAAAAACTGAAGCAGCCCGTTATACCAAAAGTTCCGGTTTGTTTGCCGTTCAGCTTAGCCCCATGCGATTGGCACGCATCTTCAACCACTGCAATACCATGATTGTCGGCGATTTTGACAATTTCATCGATCTGAACCGACTGGCCAAATAAATGCACGGGAATTATCGCTCTGGTTTTGCTGGTGATTAAGGATTCGAGTTTGGAAACATCCAGATGATAGTATTCATCAATATCGGAAAAAACCGCTTTAGCACCTGTGTTTGTTATGGCAAGTGCGGTGGCAACGGCGGAATTAGGAACCGTAATCACCTCATCCCCCGGTCCGATTCCCAGAGCCATCAGTGAAATCTGGAGAGCGTCAAGTCCGCTTGCGACACCGATTGCATATTTCGCACCAGTATAAACCGCAAACGACTTCTCAAAATTTTCAACTTCTTTCCCCAAAATATACCAGCCGCTTGCCAATACCCGGCTAACCGCCGCCTCAACCGCTTTCTTATGATAATTAAACTCCACCTGAAAATCATTCATGAGAATCATATTTTTACTCCTTCTTTTTCCCGCAAGAATTCGCGGTAATCTCTAATATAATCAGCCTCTTCAAACTTTTCGGATGCAATTACGAGCAATACCGTACCCTCTTTGAAAGCGACCATCTCATGCCACATCATTGTATCAAGCAATAGCCCTTCGTTCGGCTTCCTAAGAGTTATCGCTTCCTTATCTTCACCGTTATCAAGAACTATGGTGATACTTCCTCTGATACAAAACAAAATTTGCTTCGTCTTTTTGTGCGCATGACGGCCTCGGACTGCATTTTTTATCACGTCGAAAATATAATAAACGCGGGCAATATTGAACGGAATATGACTACCCTCTTCCATGTAACACAAATAACCCTCATCGGTAATTTTGGGAATTTCGTAAATTTCCGACAACCTGGTTTTTATTATCTTAACCATTTCTCGATTCTCGACTTATAATTTCATACATAAAATCTTCTATTCGTGACACAACCGACTCCCAGGAATAACGCCTGGCAAGCTCCCTCGCTTTAAGACGCATTCTGGAGTTGGTTTCCGGGGTGCAGGCTTCGATTAATAGCTTACCATAAGATTCCGTATCGAATGGCGGAGCTTTAATGGCTGCCTCCCGACCCATCCAGGCCGACTCGGGAAGATCAAAGGCTACAATCGGCAGGCCGGCGCCAAGCGCCTCAAGGGCCCAGAGTGACAATTCATCGTGGCGTGAAGGAAAAGCCACGCAAACAGTCCGCGACATAACGTCGAGTTTCTGTTTTCCGTAGAGACCACCGGACATCTTAACTTTATCACTCAGATTAAGACTGCCGATTAGGTCTTCGATTTTTTTCTTGTCCGGCCCGTGTCCGGCTATGAGAAGTGGGTAATGGATTTTGTCCTTAACCGATGCATATGCCTCAAGTAGTAAATCAATTCCTTTCTGAGAGATATCGAATCGGCTCAGAAACAAAATATACTCGGGTTTCTGAGGGAGAAGATTCAAATACTCCTCGCCCACCCCCTGAGGTACTATTTTTGTCACAATTTTTGGGTTCATTTTTTTTATTTTAGCTTCATCCACCTCTGAATACGGCATAACGTATTTATAAAATTTCACGCCAAAACGCTCGATATAATGAAAAGGGATACCATATTTCCGGGAAAATTCCTCCGCGTTGAACATGGAAGGCAGAACCACGACCGGCGATCGGGAAAAAATCGGAGAAAAAAGCGTCGAAATTGGCGCCGTAAAACATTCGACAATGATGTCGCATTTCAGGCGCATAACGGTAAATGGCAGTACAAGAATGTAAATAAAATTATTTAGCTTGATGTTTTTCGTACCGATTCCGATATGACGAAATTCAATCCCTTCTTCAATCCGATCTTTATAGCCCGGGTAACGTGATGATATAACCGTCACTTTATGACCTTTTTTAACCATCCGCCGCGCTACCTCGTAAGTTGCCTGTGCCTGACCGGCAGCAAGAAGCGGGTTGCGGATATCGTCAAAATCAAGATAAACAATATTTAATTTATTTTTCTGCATATCTGATTAAAATTTTTTCATGATCAAATTACTAAGCTGCACTTTCTGCTCGTATAAAAACAGGAAAAACATCGAAATAAAATTATATACGCTGACGGCAACCATTACCCAGACAACCTGACTTAGATCATCGTGAAAATTTGCAATCAGCAAAAACTGCAGAAATGACGTCAGTACACTCACTTTGGCAAACAGGTATTTTTCTTTCGCCTGCAAAAACGACACTATCGGCTGAGTCGATGTGAAAACAGCCATTGCAAATACATAAGTCGGCAACAATGGCATTATAGCAAAGGCTTTATCCTTAAACATGAGAGGCAGAATATACTTACCAAGTAATACAAGTCCAGCCAAAGCGCCAAACGAAAAAATTGCCGTTGCTGCGAATAATGTAATAAATGTCTTGCCGCTACTCTTATTGGCTCCCCTATTATGTGATACCAGTGGAATCATGAGAGGTGCAAGCAGGGATCCGAAGAAATATGTCATTTTTCCGATCAGAGAAATCAGTCCGTATTGGCCAGCTGCAACGGGAGAAAGGTAATGTTTGACCAGCAACACATCGAAGCTGAGAAAAGTAATAACCGGTATTCCGCTTATTAAAGAATTCAGGAAAAATCTATTGTTAAATTTTTTGTCTGTTTGTTGAATTTCTGAGGCATTTATTTTTTGGGAAAAATACCAGCCTAATAACGTCTCCATCGACAAGGAAAACGGAATCGCAAGGAAAGCATATCTAGAAAAACCGGTCGCGATAAGAGTTGAGGCCGCAATAAATCGACTAACCGCCTCGGTGACGTTTCTCGCTGAGATCTTTCCGAATGCTATCGTACCCTTCAAAAATCCGGAAAAATTAGCGCTTAAGACATAAATTAACCATATGGGAGCAAACGATAGAACGATATAAGGGGTGCGAGTGTGGAAAAAAGCCGAAAGAAATGGTGAAGCAATAACCCAAATCACGGTCGCGATTATACCATAGACTACCGTTTTTCTGATGATGAAATTAAAATATCCTTTTGCATACTCCGCGTTATGCTTTCCGTAAAGTGAGGCAATCGTGTGTCCGATTGTTTCGGAATAGCATCCAAGCGGTATGGAAACTATATAGAGCAAACTCGTATAAAAAGTCAGTTCGCCGAAGTCAACGATTGAAAGTGTTTTTCCAAGGTATAGATTAAGGGCAAGATTTATAAGATTAGCGATTACCGCGCCTCCCATAAGTGCCAATCCTCCCAGATATAATTTCCGCTTATTCATTATTTAGACAATAAAATATACTATAAGACTATTAATTATACATTATAATCAGCAGATTTTATAGTCTAAATATCGTCAGAACAACGTATTTGACATATAAACTAACTCAAATATTTACGAAGCTCGCTCAGTGCGTGTGCTCTCATTGAAACTTTGTCTTTATAGATCGGCTCCAGCTGACTCCAGGTGCGATCAAATCCGGTAGGAATAAATATCGGATCCCAACCAAAAGCCATCTTGCCCAGTGGTTTTTCCGAGATTTTTCCAGTCATTGAACCGGTAAAAATTTTGAGGTTTTGGCCGTCAAAAAATGCATATGCGACAGTAGCAATCGCCTCTCTTTGAGGATCCGGATCTATCAACCTGCACAAACCCTCATTACCGATCTCCTGCAAAAACCACTTGACAAGTGTGCCGGGCAGTCTGCCAAACGACTTGAATTCTAAAGATACATCCTCAACAAATACAGGTTTACCGACGACTGCATAGGCGGCCCTGACTTTTTCACTGACAATCCGACCAAGATCAAGAGATTGAACTTCCGGAAGATCAATGTCACGGTAATCGAAAGGAATCCGAAAGTATCTGCGGACAACTTCCAATTTTGCCTTATTACCAGTAATAAATGTGAGACTGTCGTACTTCATAGCAATATGATATCAAAATAATTTCATCTGACTGCGCTTGTCCCTTTCCCTGATACGTCTTTGTTCTATCCGTGGTGATTCCGGATCCGATATTACTTCAGCGCTAGTAGCAATAAGCCTAGTGAATCTTGAGTGTTTCGCCGTACGGACATTTCTGTTTCTTGTTCGAGTGAAAATAAGATGATCACGGGCGCGCGTTGCGGCAACATAAAGTAGACGCTTTTCTTCTTCGATGTCGGCCGGATGGGTTTTTGTTCCTAAAGACGGTATTATACCTTCTTCAAAACCTACAATAAAAACCACCTTAAATTCCAGCCCTTTTGCGGCGTGTATCGTGAGGAGAGTAACCTTGTCGACCGCTGGATCATAGTATTCACGCGCAGACAAATAGTCAAAATGTGCCAGCGACCTCTGCAAACCATCATCATATGAATCGAATGGTAAAAAAATCTGGCGAAACTGCAGCCAGTCATATTTACGTTCTCCATCGGCCTTTTCAATAAGCTCCAGTTTACAAGTGTGTATTATGCGGTCTATAATTTCTCCTGTTTTAAGTTTTTGCACACGACAGTCAGTAATTACCTTTTCAACTAGTGAAGTTGGGACCGCATCTAATCGGGAAAAGTCGACATTTGAAAAATGCAACGGATCGGCAATGGCCCGCATGCATGAAATCATAAACTGTATATCGGGTTGTAGAAATGGTGAACCTTCACCAATTACCTGACAGGGAATGCCGCAGTCGGAAAATAACCGTAAAATCGGACGGCGTAAATAATGAGCGCGATAAACCACTGCGATCTCCGACATCCTGATAGGTTCGATAAATGAGTGACCGGCGGCAGTTAAAAGGTCTGTCCCGCCTAGGTATGAGTTAACTTCTCGCAGTATAAATGATGCCTCTGTTTTCTCATCGAGAGTTTCTATGATATGTACGCATCCTTCATCTTTTCGGTATGGGACGAGTGGTTTTTTTTCCGGAAATAAGCCTTCGGCACAGCGGACAATTTGAGGCACGGAGCGGAAATTTTCTTCAAGACTCAAACTGTTTACGGAAGGAAATTCCGATATTACTTTCCTGAAGGTGTCGGATCCTGCACCACGAAATCCGTATATCGATTGAAAAGGATCGCCGATTGCAAAAAGACTCGATCCCGTTTGCAAAAAGAGCTTGAGAAATTCATATTGTAGTTCGCTCGTATCCTGAAACTCATCTACCAAAATGTGACTGAATTTTTCGGAAATCGCTTTCCCTTCTGCGGATTTTAGTAAGTCGATTGCCTGCAGGATAAGATCTTCAAAATCCAGTTTATTTTTTGCCGTAACAAAATCATTATATTTTCGCACAACCGGATCACAAACTCCACCGCAGGCGCGGTTTTTTTGCCTACTTATATGCAAGGCGACATCTTTCATTCCTTCTTGTGACATTGACTTGAATATTTCCGCTCGATCTTTATCCGACAAAAGTGAAAAGGTCCGCTCCGATTCGGTTAGTAAATAAGAGGCGAAGGCATGAATTGTTCCGATGAAAGGCATGTGTAAACAGGTCGATATTTGCAGTCTCTCCGCAAGCTCCGCTGCTGCTTTTTTCGTAAAAGTTACCGCACATATTTTTTCGGGAGGAATTTTTTGCTTGTTTAGTAAGTGCAAAATTCTACTGATTAAAGTGTGAGTTTTGCCGGTACCCGGTCCGGCCGATATGAGTGTGATTTGACCGCCAATTTCAATAGCCTTTCTTTGCGATGGGCTTAAATTTTCTGACATAGCACATTATATCCCAATCATTTTTTACCGAACATAAATGCAGCAACGACAAGGGCTAAAATTATGCCACCTGCAGCTATTACGAGCGGTGAAACCGGCGCAGCGGGTGTGCTTGGCAAGCCACCTCCCCCACCTCCACCGCCACCCCCACCACCGCCTCCTCCACCTCCCGGCGGATTAGGCGGAACGGCTATATTGATAGTAGCACTGGACTGTCCGTTAGCACCAACAATACTAAACCTTATCAGAATGGGCAAATTAACTGCATTGGCAATTGTTGTCGTGTAGTAATTCCATGGATAGGGCGTCGCTCCGTCCAGCCTTGTTTGCCAGGTAGCGCCACCATCAATACTTATTTCCAATTTCGGGTAACCGGAGGTGATCGGATCCCATGTTATGGTAATCCGCTCCAGCTGATTACCTATCTGCGTGCGGATTACCGGGTTTGGAGGCATCGCTGGGTTTGAAGGATTGCCCCCTCCTGGTGGGAACGGGGTCGGGGTTGGAAGAACACCACCAGAAAATGCCGGACACAGATTACATACGAAAGATGATTGCGGTGCCGGTTGCGACCAACAGAAAGTCGAGCCACCCGGGAAACCGGCGCCACCTCCAGTGGTTGCACATAAGTACGGATTTCTGATATCACAGCTCGTACAATTTATCTGTGGTAAAACCGGAGGCGCAGCAACCGGAGTGGGTGTTAATAGCGAACACTTCAAAGGATACACCGTATCGAAGAAAAACTTCTTGCCCGGATAAGTTTCGCAGGTCATGCGAGGATCAGCACAAGTAAAGCCAGGCCGACAACCCATACCGACACAATCTCCACAATACTCAAAAAGAGTAGCATTTCCGTCTGTACAATGCTGCGTACCATAACATTGTAAAAGCGCTGTGGTAGGTATTAAGGTCGGGGTTGGGGTCGCTACGCCAGGAGGCATTGGAGTTGGCGTTGGGGAGATGAGTGAAAAATTAGTAAGACACATGGGTGCTGAAGCAGCACCGGCGGTCCCACAAGAGTCGATAGGAGTAATCCTAAAACATGGATTAGTATATATGTCTGCAATATATGTAGTAAATGTAGTACTCGTATAATTATTGGCAGCAACACTCCAATTAACCATATTGTCGGTCGAATACTCGACACTGTAGCTAACTGGAGTTGTCGCCGCTGTATTTTGCCAATCAACCTTAAATACGTTTGTTGCAGGCAATGTCGTACCGTTAGGATTTTTGACTATATTGGTAATATTTGGAGCAGATAAAGGAGTGCAGGCCGAAGCTTGCTGATAATGCCACCATAGATCTATAAATCCACCGGACGGACATCTTATTGTCCTGGTTGTCGAACTAACCAGGCTTGGATCAAGCTGATTATGACAATCAGTTTTGTTTATACACAACGTAGATGAAACTGAATAACCGTTCGCAACCGAAGCCGTTAAAGTATAGTCGGCATTTCCGGGCACACTAAAAGAATATGGATTCGCTCCTGAAGAGTAAGATATGGTTCCAAGAGTATTGTTTGCTGCGATATTGAACTGAGCTACCTGCGCATTCTGCACGGGATCGTTATTCCAAACCGATTTATATCCTTGTATCGTACATGAAGTGAGAGTTCCTGAGGCGGTTACTGTAGTTGTCGCCGGAATTCCCGCACCACAAGGACCGGATGTTTCGATAGTAATCGCATAAACATGCCCGTCCTGGAAAACATAGGGCGTTGTGGTTGCGGTAACTCCATTGATACACACATCTCCGGGGAACGGCGCGAGCGCACAGTCGTTATTAAATCTCGCTTCTGTGTTATTTATACCAAGATCATTAATCTTAATATTATAAGTAGTCACACCAACCGGAGCCGTCCAGGATATACTGTATGGACTGACACTCGCGGTTACGATATTTCCTTGCGGGGTAATAAATCTTGGTGCTGCGGGTGGCGAACAGGTTGTTGGCGTAGCCGGAGGAACCGTCGTAACCGGAGGTCCGCTTGTTGGGGTGGGCGCTGTAACATTACTGACAACAAATGGAGCACTCCTTGTTTCTTTAGTAACACAGGATGCCGGCGCGCCGGAACTATGGTGCCCGACCATAACATAAGTTCCCGGGGCAGATGCGCCAACGCATGGAATGGTTACATGATTCGCAGTCACCTGAATTCCCGTCAAGGGGCAACTGAAACCTGGCGCAAATACGCCAGGTTGTCCGGCAACTTCCATAGAACAAGTAAGCCCCGCCTGCGTCACTTTAGTCGAATCATAGTCGTACGAACAATCAAAAATACCATTTAATTCCGAAGCTCCCGGACCGACAGATATATTATTAAAACAGTCGCCACCGGTAGCCACACCACCGCTCACCGTAAGAAGCCCTTTTACATCCGGTGCACGACATGTAGCAGGTGTCGTTTCGCCTGCGGTGTTGTTAGGATCAAGATACCCTACAACATCATAAGTTCCGGCGATCGAAGGCGCCGTACAGTTGAAATTAACCCGGTTGCCTGTCGTGTTTGAATAAGTACATCCTACTCCGCCGCCTGTGACCACCTGACCATTCTGCAGTATGGCACAATTAAGATTCGCCCCGGAAAGTGGAGGACTCGTTATTGCATATGAACAACTGAAATTGCCACCGGCTCCGACACTGAACGGATTGACTTGAATTGAAGAGAAGCAATCATACTGTCCTGCAGCAGGTGTAGGAGTAAAAATCACAGATCGACAAGCGAGCGAACATTGCTGCTGAGAACGACCCGCCACTTGAGTACAAGTTGCCAAACAGTTGGGAGTGTTGGGTGGGTATGCTACCGTAACTGTCACTGGCTGTGATCCTTCCCATTGAGCTGATGTTGTATTGTATGCGTACACCTTAACAACATATGATGATCCGGGTATAAATCCGTTATGAGTATATGATCTTGTATTGTTATAAAAATACAGACAGGGCTCACTGCCCGTTGCCCCGCAAGGGACGTTATTATCTTCGAATAACCTGTCTATGGTAAGATTAAAGTCGGTAACGCATGCGTTAGCAGTCCATGAAATGATTTGTGAGGGATCAATTAAACCAGACATGGGTTGATTGATAATAACATTAGTCACACCACATGCCTGAGCGTTAGTGCGCTTCGCCGCTCCCCCCTTCAATACAGAGAGAGAATAAGAGAGTCCTATGACAGAACCTACTATTAGAGCAACAACAAGCCCGACAGATAAAAAACCACCCCGACGGATTTTTTTCGGTATAAAATATGGCATAGAGTACTCAAGATTCAATGTACCAAAAATTTACGCGAGATCAAAGAGCAGTTGTTCACCGCTGGTTTGTCGCTGAGCCTTGCTGCCGTATACCTTTATCACTCCATAAACACCGTCGTATCCTGGATCGACATATATTTCGCCTTTACGCATCCGGCCAACGGCATCAGCCAGACTCGAAAAACCGGCTTTAGCGATATCTTGTTGAGGAATATTTCGCAGAATATCGAACTCATTTCCAAGAGCAGAATAAACCCGATCATAGATTGACCACACCTTTTTTGTCGCAGTTTTAACACCTTCAATTTCAGATAAAATTTCAATGAGAGGAATAATATACTCAACCCGTTTATGACTCTTCGGTTTGTACGACTCCGGATGATTGGCGAGCTCCCCCACCCGATAGTCCACGCCTACCGTAAGCGGAGCATGGCACACCGGACAAACCCCACGGTTCTTTTTTGTTTCTTCAGGGGTAAAACGAATTTTACAAGCACGGTGCCCGTCAAAATGATACTTTCCTTCCTGGGGAAAAAACTCAATCGTCCCGACAATCCGCTCGTCGTTGGTGCGGATTGCGTCTAAAATGTTGTCATAAGACATGTGAGACCTGTCGGTCTCATATGTCTTATTATTTAAATTCAAAACAGTAGCCTCCCGCCCCAGCTTCTGCGGCGAGTGCGCGTCAGAATTAGATAATATGGTTATGTCCTTCAACTGCTTCAGCCGCCAATTCATAAACGGATCGGAAGACAGTCCAGTCTCGACCGCTTTTATTTCTGGCGTCAATTCCTCAAAAGCTTCCTCAATACTATTAAAACCGGATTTGGAGCCAAACATAGCAAACCAAGGTGTCCAAATATGCGCTGGAACAAAAAGCATCCGCCTGTCCGTTGCAAGAGTAATACGTAATAATTCCTTGCTGTCGAGCCCCAAAATCGGACGGCCGTCAGCCTTTAAGTTGCCGATTCTGGCTAATCGGGCGTTTATCAAGGCGACTGATTCATACGAAGGAGCGACTAACACATTATGCAGCTTTCTCACTTTCCCGCCCTTGGAATATATATTGCTGATTTCTACCGTGAGTATGAAGCGAATCATGTTATTACGCACCGATTGGGGCAGCACGGCATCTATCGACTGCGCAAGATCTTCTCTTAAGCGATAAAGCCCCGGCTCAGCCGGCTCAAGTTTTTCTTGTAGCTCAGCAAACCAGGCCGGATGAGTAAAATCACCGGTTCCTATGATGTTAATTCCCTTTATCTTTCCCCACTTATACAGTCCTTCCAAATTGCAGTCGCGGCTGGTGGCACGGGAATAATGGGAATGGATGTGAAGATCGACTATCAATTCCATTCCTCATTTTATCAGACTATTTTACAGGCAGATCAACATGACTGAAGATCGCCACATCAAACAAACCTCTATCAGTCATCTTAAGGGTCGGAATCACAGGCAACGCCATGAAGGATAATGTCATAAATGGTGCGGTTAGGGTCGAACCTAACTCTTTTGCCAGTGCATCTACTTTAGTATAGCTTCTTCCTACTTCAAACCCATCCTGATCACTCATGAGTCCGGCGATCCCGAGCGGCAAAATTTCTTCGATCGTTTCGGAAACTGCAGCTACTCCGCCTTTTTCTTCTATTATTAGGTTTACGGCTTTAGCAATCATATTATCGTCCGCTCCGACAGCAACGACATTATGAGAATCGTGAGCTACCGATGAGGCAATTGCGCCATGTTTCAGGCCGAAATTCTTGATGAACCCGATGGCAGGCTTGGCTCGTTTATATCTGTTGACAACAACTATCTTAAGAAGATCCTGATCCGGGTCTGATAACACATTTCCATTCTCTATCTTAGGTTTACCCGTAATCGAGTTTGTGATCAACTGTCCGTCAAGCGCTTCAATAACCCTTACATTTTCCGATCCAGAGCCGATCGTAAATACCCCCGCATCAATCTGACCAATATTGAACTGATTAACAATCGCCGACTTTTGCCGTGGAATCTGCGGCTTTCCATCGCGCGCAACAACTCGGCCTTTGAGGACTGTTTTTAACACCTTAAATTCTTTCAGATCTTCAACAATGACGAAGTCTGCAGGATCACCTCTTTGCAAAAGGCCGATCCTAATACCATAATGCCGCACCGGATTGACACAAGCAACTGTCAATATATCCATCAGATCATAACCCAGCTTGACAGCCCGCGCCACAACCGCGTTTATATGCCCAACAACTAGATCGTTCGGATGTTTGTCATCACTTCCAAACATACACATCGAGGCCGAGTCTTTCAATATGGGATGAAGGGCGGCAAAATTTTTTGCGGCCGAGCCTTCACGGATAATGATCTTCATTCCTAAAGCCAGCTTTTCACGGGCCTCTTCTAACATATAGGATTCGTGATCAGTAGAAATGCCTGCGGAGACATATTTCTTGAGCTCATCGCCCATCA
>CAYYYG010000027.1:0-16919 GCA_964476135.1 uncultured Gammaproteobacteria bacterium
GGTTTGCTACATGATTGATTCCAGTTGTTATTCTGTATTGCTATATAACCATAATGGGCCGGGGTTGTCTTAAAAAGTCCTGTTAGCTTATATCGTTGACCAGATATGAGTGAGCCTACGTTTTGGAAAACCAGTAGTGAGTCGCTATTTGCTTTGGATAATTTTATACATTTGCCAGACTGGCAATTGTTTGTTTCAATGGTGACCGCTCCTGCGCTTGTTGCGGGATTTTTGGAAGTTGACCATCTAGATAAGTCAGAATCAAAACTACCATTCTGTACTAAATTGACCTCAGCGGCATAAACCGAAAGCAAGCGTACAGTTATGATCGTCACGATAAGTATCAGGGTCAGGTAATAATACTTTTTTCGTGCGATACTCATTAAATAACATTTTTATATATATGAAAGAAAAAATCAACAGCAACGATCATGTCTTATTTCAGCTCATCAGCAATAAGTTGCGCGACGGAAACTACTTCAAGTTTCGGGAACTCATGCTCTTTTTTTAGCGGTATCGTATTTGTCGTAAAGAACTTTTTTAGTTTCGACTCTTGCATTATTTTTGGTGCTTTCTCAGTAAAATCGTGGTGTACGACCGCAGCATATACTTCCCTTGCGCCCCTCTCAAGACACAGATCGACAGCTGGTGCGACGGTGCTGCCTGATACAACCATATCGTCAACAATTACCGCGATTTTATCCTTAACATCTCCATATAGATCCATCGGCTTTGCCCTGTGCGCGATATTTTGGTCCCGTTTTTTTTCTATGACCGCTTCGTGAAAATTATCGGTGCCGTAATAATACGTGCCAAAATTTCTTACTTTTTCTACCGCCCCCTGATCGGGAGAGACGAAGACGATTTCATTGTCTGGGATGTTGTCTTTTTTGAAATAGTTTTTTAAATGTTCGGCGAGAAGTTTGAATGCGGATACGTTTTTGAATGGAATGGTGAAAACTCCGGCGGTTGCCTCGTCGTGTAGGTCAAAAGCGTAAATCTTGGAAAAGCCTATGGATTCCATCAGTTTAATAACAACGTTCGCCGACACACACTCCCCTTCCCGGTGCTGGATGTTTTGTTTTGCGTACCCGAAATAAGGCACGATGCCAACCACCCGTTTTGCTTCCTGTCTTCTTAGGGCGTCGCAAAAAAAACATAGTTCGATAAGGTTGGTGTCGGTTGGATTTGTGGTTGGTTGGATAATGGCGCAGGTCTGATATTTTACGTTTTCTTTTACTGTTACTTTCACTTCAGAATTTCCGAATCGCACAACCTCTGCCTCGGAAAGACTGATACCAAGAAGTTTTGCCACTTCCGAAGCTAAACCTGGATGAGCGGATCCGGAAAAAAGTTTGAGCATAAATATATATTACTGACCGCGGCCGGCGATTTCCATGAGTTTTTTTGCCGCCAGCTCTTGAGTTTTTTTGACGGCCTCATTTATCGCGTCTGCGATACGATTTTCGATTATGCCATCGATGGAAACTTCAAGAATCTGCTGATCGCCTCGCACAACTACTTTCACTCCGTTTCTTTCAACAACTACTTCCTCTTGTTGCAGTGCAGCCTGCATTTGCTGCGCTTGTTGCTGTAATTTTTGAATATCACCTAAACCTGCCAACGGATTAACCATATTTATTTTTGATTAATTATTAAATTACTTATTATAGAATTCCGCAACCGCAATCTCAAGCGGTAAGGAGTCAATCGGCGTTACGCGCATGAGAGAATATGATTCGCTTATGAGTTTAATAAGCTTCATGATCTGACTTTTTGTTAATTTCGACTCCTTCGCTTCTTCAATTTTAAGACCACTCTTTATGAGTAGCTGTACCCTCAGTTCTTCAAGGAGCTCCTCAATAAGATATTTAAAATTTCCTCCGGTTTCGGAAAATTCATTAATCCATCTGAACACTTTTGCGGGCTCTGTTGTCTCGAAAAGTCCGATGAGCGAGGTGTGTTCGCGAACGTTCAAATACGCAGCTGCTTTTTCAGGTGTGAGTTTATTTTGTATAACGAGCTCTTCAAGTATTTTGGCTGCGTCCCGGAATGAATTATCGCTTCTTGATATTATAAAATTTATAGTTTCCTCAGAAACATCAATTTTTTCATTTTTTATTATTCGTCGCAACATCCCGGCTACTTGCTCTTTTTTCGCTTTACCGAAGATGACTTTCACACAGCGAGACTGAATGGTCTTCGGGACTTTTTCTTCATTCGTAGTCGCCAATATGAAAATTACTGTATCTGATGGTTCTTCAAGTGTCTTTAGGAGGGCATTGAAGGCATCTGTGGTGATCATGTGTGCCTCATCTATTATAAATATCCTGTATTTTCCGGTCATTGGTGCGAATGTCGATTCTCTTATGATCGTGCGCACCTCTTCTATACCCCTGTTTGATGCAGCGTCGAGCTCCGTCACATCGGCAGATGAGGAGGCTTCTATACTGACGCAATTGGTGCAGCTGTTGCAGGGGTCGATATTACGATTTTTTCCGGACAAAGCATTGTCGAGGCAATTTACCGCTTTTGCAAAAATACGGGCCGTTGAGGTCTTGCCGGTCCCCTTTTGCCCGGCGAAAAGGTATGCGTGGGGCAGTGATTTGCTTTTTAGAATGTTACTCAGCGCCTCTTTTGCTTCAAGATTGTCGAGTTCTTCAATAGTTCTTGGCCGGTATTTAAGGTAATACATATCGCTCACTTCAATAAATTCTGCAATCCGTGCTCGATCAGATTTGCTAAGGTATCATCAACTTTTTTTCCACGTTCCGCGGCGAGTAAAATCACCTGAGGATAACAGATAAAAATTTCACCTAATAGATCCTCTTTTTCGGGCGACGACTCGGCATACTTAAAAGATAATACCGGCAGCGCGACATTTTCTTTTTTGTAGGTAGATGCGATACTGATCATTTTTCGTTTTCCCACGAATACAATATTCAAAATCGCATCAGCTGGCAGACTGTATTTGCCATATAAAAAGGCCCCCAATTGACGGATATTTTTTTTACTTATTCTGTATCGAGAGGGTGCGGTCACATTGATCATATCGGATATACGAATTCATCTCCGGTTTATTATCTGCGTCTGCGACTGTATTTTTTCTGTAATCGTTCCTTCTCTTCCTCTTTTCTTTTTAAAGAGGGCTTTTTGTAAAATTGTTTTTTTCTTACTTCGTCGACGATTTCTTCACCGATAAATATCCGTGAAAATTTTCGAAATAACTGGTCTTTGGATTCACCCTTTTTTTTCTTGACAACGATCATAAATAGCTACGCCCCCTTCCCGGTATGAGTTAAAAAATAATTTTAATAGTATATTTTATTTTATTCCCTTCATTATTGCAATTACATCACTAATCGTGAGTTTTGTGGCAATAGAATTAGGCTTTCTTGACGATCCGTTTATGATTATGTGCTTATTACCCTGCAGCGACCAGTGGGCCGATTTGTCTCTCGATTTCAGCTCGTTATATAGTAATTCAAGATCGGTGCTGATTTTAGGATTAATTTTAATTTTGAGGAATCCACGCTGCGGATCTTTGCGAAGCGCGGCAGAAAACTTTTTTTTAAGGGCTAATTTTACTGACTCTTCATTTTTTGATTCCATTGCAACTGTTTTGCCCCATTTGGACTCAAATATCATTCCGGCGGCAATATCTTCTTCTGCCGAAATTTTGGTCTTCATAGCCGATAGCATTGCTGCTAATATTTGCATAAAGAACTCGGTAAGCTTGTGGTCGTCGGGTATGAGAGATCTGCTCGAGAATATCAATTGGTGAGGACAGAAATCATATAAGTCTGCATCAGCTTCGGGAAGATCAACTTCACGAAAATTATCTATAAAAGTCACATAATCCACAATTCTTTCAATGGCAAGCCGGTCTTTTTTTCTTAAACAATCATATTTTATAAGCTGCTCAAAAACCAGCCTAGCGGCCGATGTAACAATGCTGCTGCCATGATGGTCATACTTGCCCCCGCCTGTATCAACGTGAATTATGTTTTTATCACCATCAGGGGGTAGATTATTAAGAGTGCTTTCAACAGGTACAAAAGTTATTTCCGCATCTTCCCATCCGGGAAAATATGTTTTTACCAACCAAACTGCGGTAACCGCATCTAAATCAGGTGAGAGATGAGTAACTATCGTCTTCATAAGGAGATTATATCATTGGAGGTCGGTAAGTTCTTCCTCGGATAGTAGTCTACTTTCCTTTTCTGATCTCTTTTTGTATTCTATCTTTTCACCGGTTCTTTTTGACACTACTAATCTATGAGGTATGCCAATAAGGTCGGCGTCGGCAAATTTTGCGCCGGCCGCGACATCTTCGCGATCGTCAAATAATACTTCAAATCCTTTATTAATCAGAGACTCGTAAGCCGCATAAGCACGTCTCTTTATGTCTTCGTTTTTAAGATCAAGTCCGAGGAGATGGAAATGAAACGGCGAAATTGTATCCGGCCACATTATGCCGCGCTCGTCATGGAAAACCTCAACGATCGCAGCAATCGTCCGTCCAATACCAATGCCGTAACAACCCATGTAATATGGTTTAGACTTTCCGTCGACATCGGTGAAGAGAGCATCTTTCATGCGTGTTGTATAGTGGTAGCCCAGTTGGAATATATTTCCAACCTCTATACCTTTCTTGGCGAGCAGTTGTTTACCGGATTTGGCCAGGTATCCTTCTTTTGCAAGCGCGATGTCGCCTTCTAGGTCGGGTTTGTAGTCGCGGTCGATATTAACATTGAATAAATCGCGGTGAAGTTTGTTAGCGCCACCGTACGCGTTTTTTATCGTCCTTAAGGAATTATCGGCCACCAGTATCAGTTTAATGCTTTTATCTGCATTATCTTTTATCCCAACAGGCGAAATGAATCCTGGCTCGGAGTGAAGCTTATTTCGTATCTCCTCATCAGTCGCATGACGTAGTTCGATCGCGCCTGTTATATGCTTCAGTTTTATCTCATTGACATCAAAATCGCCTCTTATCACAGCTAAAATAAATCTGCCGGTTTCATCGACAAAAAGGACGTCTTTTATTTGCTGCCACAAAGGCATATTGTGGATTTTTGCTCCATCTTCCATAGTGGTGCCGCGTACCGCCTCCACTTCATGCATGTTTTCTTCCTTATCGTCTAAGTTTTTAATTTCTTTTTTGAATACAGCGACTTCTTCGTGAGCGGCGTAACTACCGTCTTCGGTTACTAGAAATTTGCTTTCGCCGACCGGAGATTCAACGACAAATTCGTGGCAGTACTCTCCGCCAATGTATCCGTTGTCGGATTCCACAATTACCGTTTTAAGACCAAGACGCTCAAATATACGGCTATATGCCTCTTCCATTTTTTTATAGACAATCTTAAAATCCTCTTCGTTGCGGTCAAAGGAATAAGCATCTTTCATGATAAATTCTCGGACACGAAGGAGACCGCCTCGGGCGCGTAATTCGTCGCGGAATTTTGTTGAAAATTGATAGAGGTTGAGGGGTAAGTCTTTGTAGCTGATCTGAAATTTTCTTGTGACATCGACAAACATCTCCTCGGCCGTACCGCCAAGGGCAAACTCGAAATCACGCCGATCCTTGACTACAGTAAGTTCGAAACCAGTGGTTTTTGTACGATTAGTTTCTTTCCATAGAGACAGCGGGTGAAGTACTGGCGATACCATTTCCTGTGCCCCGGAGGCGTCCATTTCCTCCTTCACAATTTTCATTATTTTTTGCTGCATTTTTTGACCAAGCGGAAGAAAATAATACCTTCCTGCAGTCGATTCTCTTACAAATCCAGCCTGGTGAAGTAGTTTATGCGATGAGTACACCGCACCGGCTGGGGCAGCTTTAACGGTTTTACCGAATAGTTTCGAATACAGCATTTATTTTTTACTTATCTGAATTTTATCACCATCATAGCCCAGACAGTCTAGAACTTTACCAACAGTTTCGTGCTGTCCGGATGAGTAAGTATCTATTGAGAGATGGTAATATTTTTTGTCAAAGAAATTGTAATCTCCGTAAATTTTTTTCCATTTTTTGATATTTTTTTCTTCTCTCAGTTTAACGAATTGTTTTGCCTCCCCGACCGAAAGCCGGTCACGGTTAGCCAGCCGGTCTACACGGATGGATTCCTCTGAACAATATAAAAAGACTCGGAGCGTATTGTTGAGCTTTCTGGCAACAAACCCGGCAAGCCAGCCTTCTATCACCCATCTGTCTTCGTTCAGAAATTTCTCATACACTTTTTTTTCTATTTCTTTATCGAATTCTTCCGACACGAGTGTCGCAAGCGGAAGAATATTCTCCTTAGTATACTCGCGGACAAAATTACCGGTCGAGCTAAATTTCCATCCGTACGGTTCAAGATAAGGTTTGAGATTGTCGAGTAAGGTGGTGGTTCCGACAGCGACACCACCAGATATAGCTATGTTATCAAATTTAAAATCCATAGAATGGAGTTATTTCATTAATTTTGTAATATCGTTTATTGAGATGACGATAGCAAGGAGTATGAGCACCATAAAACCGATCATATTTACGTATTGTTCCACACGGGCATTTGGCCTTTTTTTACTTATCCATTCATAGATTACGAAAACAAGTCGGCCACCGTCAAGTGCAGGAAATGGGAATACATTTATCAATGCGAGAGATAGGCTCAGCAGAGCAATAAGTTGTGCTAAATTAACAATTAATTTTTTTCCTGATGATTTTACTATGTCTTCGACCAGTTTGAAAATTCCAACAGGACCGGCAACCGTATCAGATACGGGTCCAAGACTCTTTTGCTCATAAGATGCATTCAGAAACATTTTCATAGTATCGAGACTGTATGCAACTACGTTGTAAGAATGGAGGAATCCGGCAAGCGCCATTTCGTGCGGCTTGTCATAGGAAATTGTTGTCGCATCGGTGAGTCCGACACCGATCAGTGGTCGCTGTAATTTTTCATCGTATTTCGGGGTGATTGAAACATTCTTAACGCCACCGTCGTTGATGTTGTAAAACTCAATATACGCTGGCTGATTGTTCGTTTTGCCTATTATAGATATCATCTGGTTTGCTGAGGAGATAGTGGTCCAGTTTCTGTTGTCGAGAGATATTCTTACTACCAGATCACCTACTGTGACGCCAGCCTTACCCGCGGGTGAGCCGTCAACTACACGCCCAACAACCACCTGTTTCACTTCCGATCCGAAATTGAAGGTGTATTTATTGAGCATCGGGATCGGTTCTGACCTGAATCCATTCGACGCTAACAATACGTAGTAAATCGAAACTGCAAGCATTAGGTTCATGAATATACCAGCAAGCAGTATAACGCTTTTTTTGAAAGGATGCTGATTCACGAACGCTCTTTTACTCATTTTTTCGTCGGTTTTTTCTTCATGATACATCTCGCCATAAACCTTAACGAATCCTCCTATTGGCAACAGATTGATGCTGTAGAGTGTCTCTCCGATTTTTTTACCTAAGACTCGCGGTGGAAAGCCGAAACCGAACTCCTCAACGAATACGCCAAATTTTTTTGAGGCAAAAAAATGCCCAAATTCATGAATTAGAACGAGAAATGCGAGCACTGCTATAAAAATGAATGTTATGAGAAGCATGTTAGAATAGTAACGTATTCTTCTGTAAATATCAATGCCTTATACTTCCATTATCTCTGCATCTTTTTTTTCCTTGATGGTTTTTAGTTCTTCGTTTATTTTTGTTGTAGCTGTATCAATATCTTTTTCTATTCTGAATCGATCATCTTTGGTAATTTCTTCTGCTTCCGCCTGATGTTTTATTTTTTTTCTCGACTCGTCACGATGACTTCTTATTATTTCCTTAACTTCTTCGACTTTTTGATTAATTATTTTTGTTAATTTGGTACGCTGTTCCTGTGAAAGGGGTGGGACTCTTATTATTATTCGAGTTCCCTGAGTGATAGGGCTGAAACCCAAAGGTGATTTAAGTATCGCCTTTTCAATGTCCTGGATAGTTAGTGGATCATATGCGGAAACTACGAGTTGACTTGGTCCTTCTGTCATGATTGTTGCCAATTCCTGGAGCTTGAGTTTTGATTGGCCTCCGTAAGCCTCAACTACTATATCTTCGAGTACTGCCGGATTTGATCTGCCCGTGCGGATAGATTTCAATTCATCTTTTAATCTAATTATGGAGTCGCTTGATTTTTTCTTAAATTCTTCAACAATGGGATTCATATCCGAATTCAGCTCATTCCTAATTCATAGCGGTAAAAGCGTGCTACTTTGATGTTTTCTCCAAATTTAAGAACTGCTTCCTTTATCAGGTCATTGATTTTTTTGGAGGTGTCACGTATATAAACTTGCGCCATGAAATCTTCAAGCTTGGCAGCAGGAACAGAAGCAGCCTGCATTGCGAGTTCGTGACCTAGTTTTTTGAACTCTTCGTTTCCTGATACAAAGTCAGTTTCTGTAAGCAGTTCAACAACCGCGGCGATTTTACCGTTATGGTGTACATAAGCAAAGAGTCCGCCCTGCGAAGTGGAGCGACTGGCTTTTTCTTCGATTTTTTTACCTGCCCATTCGTTTAGCTTTTCTTTTGCTTTTTTTATGTCGTTGTCTGTTTCTTCCAGAGCTTTTTTACAGAGCGCAAACGATACACCGGTTTGTTCACGTAATGTTTTGAGTTTTTGTAGGTCTGCCATGATATAAGTTAATTATGCCGTTTTTTTTGTCGATTTTCTAGTCTTTTTTTCTTGTTTTACTTCTGGTTTTTTTACTTCTGTTTTTTCTTCCTGCTTGGATTGTAGTTCACGACCCTTAATAAATGATCCCACCAATTCTTTTAAGATGTAATGTACAACTTCAGGTGAATCGTCGTTCATGATCACAGGATAGTTAACCAGATCTACGTTAGCGTTCGTGTCTGCGAGTGCGACAACTGGTATGTTGTACATTCTAGATTCTGTAATGGAATTATATTCTTTTTTAATATCTACAACGATTATTACGTCTGGTCTTCGCTGCAGGGAGATGATTCCACCGTAGAGTTTTTCAAGCTTAAACATTTCTTTTTCGAGCTTCATCCTTTCATGTTTGACGAACTTATCCCAAGCACCAGATATGCTCTGATCTTTCATTTCCTGGAGTTTTTTCACATTTTTCATTATGGTCTCGAAGTTGGTCAGTAAACCAGGGAGCCATTTAGAAGTGATATAGGGAATGCCGTTTTCTTTACAGTATTCTGTGGCCACCTGATTTACCACCTTCTTTGTAGCGACTACAAGAGGTAATTTTCCGTTTTTTGCTTGCTCTTCCAAGAATTTTTTTGCTTCAATTAGCATAGCTACCGAAAGAGTAAGATCTATAATCGAAGTGCCGTTGATTATTTTATATACGTATTTTCTTGCTCTTGGATGAAGCCGGTTTTTTTTGTGGCCCAAGTGAGCTCCTAACTTAAACAAATGCTCGACTTCCTGCGTAAATTCTTTTGAAAATGTTTTTTCGTCAACCATAGATGAGATTTTACAGGGCGAAAGGCAATTTTGCAAGAGATATCAGTTTAATGAGTTATGGTGATTTTGCCTGACGACGAATCAGAGTCAACTGCTAATTTGTACTTTTTTCCCGGTCCGACAATCTCCCAATCTGATTCTTTTGCCTTGGTTATAGTTGCTGTAGAATTGATCCATGGCAAAAAGCTCCAGAATCCATTTAGTTTTGTCTTAAAAACCAGAGTGCCGAAGCAGAATTCTCCGGATGGTAAATTTTCATCTCTGTCGATAATAACTTTTGAGATGGATATGGTACCTTTTTTAGAATCGTTCTTAGCGGCGAGCGCTTGGTTGAACTTGTATCCCATGGCTTTGCATTTTTCAGAAGGTCCGGCACTCGCCTTCGCATCATATTCTAGAGTGCTTTCGCTGTAATCCACTATCACTGTCATGCCTGAGATTTTATTATCCTTACCAGCGTCAGCGACTATATCCGCCTGAATATATTTGTTATTTTTAACTTTCTTATCAATGTTTTTCAACTTTATCTGAACCGGAACCAATTCCGCGGCCGCGGCCGTTTTACAGATAATCGTACCGACGACAATAAATATAATAACTGAGATAGCGGAAATTTTTATTTTTTTCACAGGTTTGCTCAGATTTTTAATCCTTTAAGGAATTCTATAAACTCCTCGTTTATATCCGGGTGCTGCAAGGCCAAATCTACTACGGTTTTCATATATTCTAGCTTGTTGCCGGTGTCGTAGTATGTGGCGTTCTCTACCTCAACCGTATATAGAGGTACACCATCCTGTTTTAGTAAATTTATTGCATCGACCAACCATATTTCTCCACCTTTTCCCGGATTTATCCTTTTTAGTGCATGAAATATTTCCGGAGGCAAGATATATCCGCCCACTATTGCCAGATCTGAAGGCGCATCTTCCGGATCCGGTTTTTCGATTATGTTTTTAACTCTAAACACATTGTTTTCAACAGGTTCTATGTCGGCTATTCCATACCTTTTCAAATCGTCTTTTTTCTTGATTTTTACTCCGGACATGACGATTCCACCATACTTTTCATAGACGTCGAGCATCTGTTTTAATCTGGGTGGTTTCGAATAAATAAATTCATCCCCCCACAGAACGGCAAACGGTTCGTTTTCAATTGCCGGTTCCGCAGCAAGTATCGGCGTACCGTTCCCGTAAGGGCCCTTTTGACGGACATATATAAAATTCGCCATCTCCGATATTTTTTGGATGGTCTCTAATAATTTATGTTTATTCCCCTGTAGAAGATTTTTAGTGAGATCTTCACCAGGTGAATCGAAGTGGTCCTCAATTGCTCTTTTGTTTGCGCCAGTTACCACTATTATATCGTCGATGCCGGAAGCGACAACTTCTTCGACTACATATTGTATGACTGGTTTGTCTACTATCGGAAGCATTTCCTTCGGCATTGCTTTAGTTTGCGGTAGAAACCGGGTGCCGAAACCGGCTGCAGGTATGACGGCTTTTGTGATTTTCATGGGTTTAGAATAATTGCTAAGTTGTGAAATTATAACAGAAGATTACGACATTATTTACTCACGAATTCTACACTCACCTTTTGGGTTGCTTTAATCGAATTATCGATCGTGGCTTCTATTTGTGCTACGCCAGCTTCGGTTGAGGTCAGCTGGAATATGGCCATACCCTGTTTATTTGTCGAAAGAGTCGGTTCTTTTACTGTTCCTAAAGAAGTGTTTAGAGTGACTATTCTACCTTCTATAGGATTTGTTTTTTCGTTGCGCACGATTACAGTAACGGTACTCCACGATTTGCCGTCTGCACGAATGTCATATAATGGCCAAGCAAACACTCTTGTTTGCGTTACAGATGGCTCCGCATCTTCTTTAGCTCTGGTAAGCAGGGAAATCGGCTGATTGAAAGCAATCAATAAAGAAAAAACGGTAAAAAGCAGAAAAAAAAGTACCATCATCCCCAAAAGTTTTTTGTCCATACTAGTCAAATCTAGAATAACAGGTGCTGCATTATTTGTCAAATATTAGGTTTGGTAAAATAAACATATGAAAAAAGATGTGTTCGTATTCGATTTCGATGGAACGGTCGCCGATACATTTCCTTATATTTTCAAAGTATCCAATAAACTTGCCAAGATGTATGGGTTTGAGGAGGTTTCGGAAAAAAAGTTTCACGAGCTTCGTTCTATGTCGCCTGTCGAAATAATAAAAGAACTGCAGATACCTATCTTAAAGATTCCATTCATCCTCCAGAAAGGTCGCACGCTCCTTAAAAAAAATATGCCGGAAGTAGGAATTTTTCCTGGTATGAGTGAAGTTATAGATTCTCTTAAGCGTTCCAACAAAAAAGTAGGCATTTTAACTTCAAATTCCAGAGAAAATCTCGATCTTTTCTTGAAGAAATATTCAATTGAAGATCTGGATTTTATTTACACCGAAAATAATATATTCGGCAAACAATTTACATTATCAAAGATGCTTAAGGAGCAGGCATTGTCCAAAGAAAATGTTATTTATATTGGTGATGAAGTGCGCGATATCGAAGCCTGCCGTGTGCTTGATCTTGACATAATATCAGTAACTTGGGGATTCAGTTCGAAGGAGGCTCTGCAAAAAAATGAGCCGACATTTCTTGTCGATAAGCCCGAGGAAATATTAGGTTTGTTTCCTGATTAGAGATTAATCACATCGCCTTCTTTGGCTTTACCTTCGAATATCATTCTTGCTATTTTATCTTCGATTTCTTGTCTTAATATTCTCTCCATATCACGCGCTCCAAATGCAGGGTCATAAGATTTTTCAGTAAGATTTTTTAATGTTGATTCCGACACGACCACCTTTATTTTATGGATTGTAAATATCTGTTCTATGACGCTGTCTAGAAATTTATGAGCAACCGACACAATCGCTTGATCCCTGAGCGGGCTATACGCCACAACACCATCGAATCTGTTGAGGAACTCTGGTGTAAAAATGTGTTTTTCTATAAGGTGATGAATAAGTTTCTGTGAAAATACTCCCGCCGAGCCATAGTTATTATTAGCTGAAAGCTGTTCGTAAATATAGTCGGATCCGGCATTACTTGTTGCGACAATTACCAGGTTTTTACAATCAACCCTTTTACCTGTGCCATCGGTGAAGTATCCTTCGTCGAGTAGGGTCAGGAATATATTCAGCAAATCTTGTTCCGCTTTTTCGATTTCATCCAGTAAAAGAACACCATACGGATGTTCACGCACGGCCTGCGTAAGCAAACCCGGATTTGCAGTTTCCATCGAGCCGACAAGTTCTGGAATTGAGAATTTAGTTTGATATGCCGACATATCGAAGCGGATCATGTTCGCCTGTGATTCGAAAAAAACTTCCGCAATCGCTTTTGCGGTTTCGGTTTTTCCGACACCGGTCGGTCCGAGAAAAAGGAAAGTGGCTAGAGGTTTTTTTCGCTTGCCGATTAGAAGAAAAGATCGTCTTAAAGCGGAGGCTATTTCGTCTATTGCTTCATGCTGAGAAACTATCCGAGAGCGCAGGAGCTGCTCGATTTTAAGAAGTTTGTCTTTCAGATTTGCCGTAAGCTGTGTCGGAACATGTGTTTTTTCTGTTATGGTAATATCGACAGCATCGGGAAATACAACGTTTTTGTTTAGTGTTTGGGTCGTGTAGACGCAGGCATTATCAAGTGCCTGAGTAGCTTTTTCCGGGAAAGGCATCGATGTAACGAAAAAATCACTTTTATCGACTGCCTGTTTCACCGTTTCATAAGGTATGAATACATGGAATCTTTGTTCAAATTGTATTGCTGTATCGAGTAGAATGAGAAGCGCTTCATCACGGTTGACTTCGTTTATGTCAACTCGTGAGAATACGCGGTTAATTTTTTCATTCGGACGGATGTATTTTTCATACAAGTATGCCGAGGTGACTCCAATTATTTGTATCGAAGCTTTAGCGAACCGCTCAAAAGGTATTGTCATATCTACCCTGTCTTCACCTGAGGACACGTATTTGTCGAAGTTATCGATTATTAGAATTACATTTTTGGCTTGAGCCGCTTCAGCAATCAGTTCTTCAAGAAATTCTTCCCGCTGATTATGGTCGAGGGCTTGAGTAAGTATTTTTTCCATGCTGACTCGAAGCACGCGGCGGTACATGAGGAGCGGATTGGTTTTTCCTTCGTAGATTCTTTTGGCGAGCGCATCAATTACAGTGTGGCGACCGACTCCGTCTTCTCCTACTAAAAGCACATTCGCTTCCTCGCTTTTTGACAATATCCTTTCGATTTGGTCGATTTCTTTGCTTCGACCGACTATGTGTTTTATACCGTTCTGGTAGGCGCCATTAGTAAGCTCCATCGTGTATTCGTCCAATGTCGGAGTGTAGCCCATCGCCCAGTCACGGGCAAGCGGTGGATTAGCCATAAGGTTTTCCATCTTCCACCACTGCTTATTGGCGAAATATTGTTCATATAGTCTTTCAAACCATATTTCAACTTCCTGAAAATTATCTTGATTGAGCATGTGTTTTGCGATAAATTTATCCTTGAGGTCGACTTTTTTTTCTTCCGGAGATTTTTCGGAAGCCTTCATAAGAAATATGAATGGTAGCAGCGCGAAATACGTGATAAAAATTATCGGCAGTGCGAGAACGTACATTACCATGGTCCCCAAAAATGCGGTAATTATGGCTGATCTCATTATGAATCCCATTGTTCTTGAGACGACATTGAATCCGAGCCTGTTGAACCATTCCTGAAACGAAAACCCTCTTCCGGTTTTTGGCTGCGTTAAATTTTTCCATGGCTGAAAAAGTGTTTTAAGAAGTTGTTTTACAGAAAAAAAATAAGGAAGAAACATGCCTACATTAAGCAGTGCCTCGTTGAACTCGGCGAATGAGTCGTGAAAAAAACTGGATGGTTTTTTGTCCATTAATCTATTATACCCACCTCTACATAAATTGCTACGGGCATAGTCCTTATATAAAATTAATTTAAGACCGCGCTAGATGTTGCCGCGGTCGTGGGTGTTGCTGTTGGCGTCGGGGTTTCGTTTGGGTTCTTATATATAATAGTACGGATAAGCGTTGTTTCATCGTTTGACACAGCGCTCCTAACTTTCAGTTCGAATTTTTTTTCACCGCTTGCGGCATTTATAAGACAGATGTCGCTATCAACGAAATCCGACCATGATCCCCCGTTGATCCGGTAGCTCCAAGTGACTGGACAATAACTTTGATCCTCATATTGTATGTCGAAACATAACGGATCGGTGCTAACAGTTTGGTTTTCGATAGGTCTCTCAATCGCAACCGGCCCGACTTTTTTCTTGCATGCGGTTTGACTTAAAGTTGGAATCTGCGTGGGAGATTGGTCTGCGGCTGGTGATGGAGACGCTGAAATTATTGGACGAGGTGATGTTTCGATTGCCGATGTCGGATATTCTTTTTTAAGGCTGATAGTTGGTTCGGGAATTTCGGTGTATACTGGCGTTGGCGTCGGGGTTGGATCGGTTTTTTTAGCATTCTGCATGTTCGAGATGTTCGTTAAGATTACCGTCAAGAGAATGGGTACTGTGAGAACAGCGGTAAAAAAATCCAGGTATCTTTTTTTATCCGGAAGTTGTCTGATAATATTTTTTGTCTTTTCCGCAATTTTGTTCATGCTCGAATATTTTAACTAATGATACGCCATTCCTACAACTTCAATTGTATACAAGTATGTTATGATAAAGATCATAACAACACATAAGCACATACTCTTCGGAAAGGGCTCAGTCGAAAATATTTATAGACCACTTTTGAAGTGTGTGGTAATCTTGGTTTGTATTATTTCTCCGCTTATGTTGTCTTCATCTGTTTTGGCAGTTCCTGCATTCCCCGGAGCAGAGGGGTTTGGTGCTGACACGCCGGGCGGTCGCGGAGGCAGAATAATCGAAGTTACGAATCTTAATGATTCTGGTCTGGGCAGTTTCAGACAAGCGCTTACAACTACCGAGCCGAGAATTATTGTTTTTCGTGTCGGCGGAACTATACAGTTACTCAATGCGATTAATCTCGATGCATCACATTCATATTTAACCATAGCCGGTCAAACTGCTCCGGGTGGTGGGATTGCGCTTAGAGCGCCTGAAGCGTTCGGCACGATATTAAAATTTAACGGTACACACGATATCGTTATACGTTATATGCGTTTCCGTTCGGGAGCACTAGCTGATACCTCCAAGGCTGCCGGTCGTGAAGCATTCAGTACTATAACAGATGGAATCAAAAATTCAATCATTGACCATAATTCTTTTTCATGGGGCGTTGATGAAACTGTAGGCTTTGCGGGCGATGTTAGAAATATTACGATTTCCTGGAATATAATATCGGAAGGATTGCATTGTGCTGGTCATTTGGATGGATGTCATTCGAACGGGCTTCTACTTTCCGGAAAAGATGGCGTGGTAAAAAACAGCGGAAACATAAGTTTGCATCATAATCTTTTCGCACACAATTGGCGTAGAAACCCGAGAAATTCCAGCGCCGGACTTATGGATGCGGTTAATAACGTTGTCTATAATTACAACTGGGCGATGCATTTTCAAGACGAATTGACGGCAGCGACTGAGGGCAACGCTCCTCCGATTCCAAATAATATTGTCAAAAATTATTTTAAGGCGGGACAAAATGGCGGTAATGGATCGGGAGACTGGGAAGTGCAAGCCCAGTTTTTTCCGGGCGGGAAAGGTTTCAGTATTTACCTTATGGATAATATCGGACCGCATCGACAGTCAAACACCGAGCCACAGGATAAAGTTCTTCCCACAGCTCTTAAGCAGTATTTGGTTGGCAACCGGCACTCTGCCCCGGCTATAACAGAAACCTCGGCTCAACAGGCATATATCAATGTCCTTAATAGCGCTGGAGCTTTACTCCCTGTTCGTGACAGTGTCGACGTCAGAATTGTTAACGATGTTAGTAATGGAACCGGCAGTTGGATCGATAATGAGTCGCAAGTGGGCGGATTTCCTAGACTCGATAGTGGAATACCTTATACCGATATTGATCATGATGGAATGGAGGATTCTTGGGAAACCGAACATTTCGGTACACTTGAGCGGGGTTCGTCATCTAGCTCTGCATCGGACTATGATAGTGACGGTTATACAGATTTGGAAGAATTTCTAAACAGTTCAAATCCAAGCGACGGCATGACCACATCGCTGACACCATCTCCTACAGGTATTAACGTCTGCGTATTGAAAGCCTCAGGTGACGCGGATTGTAATGGTAAAAGAGATCTTGCCGATTTTGAAATCTGGCGGCGAGAGTATTTGGATGGTTGTGATCAGTCGATATTAAGCAAGTGTGGACCCGACGATGATAACGATGGGCAAGCTATTGATGCCAATTTTGATTATGTTGCCAATAACTACGTTAGTTTGAGTGAT
>CAYYYG010000028.1:0-3781 GCA_964476135.1 uncultured Gammaproteobacteria bacterium
GGAGGAGGTGAAGGCTCGCTCCGGGCATGGCGGTTCTTTTATGGATTTGCTCAGACTACATCCGCATCATCTCTTTCGAGAAGTTTAGAACATCTGGGCAAAGAGCCAATCAGGATTACTCCCGAGAACCTTTATAGGTACAGGCCTTTTGTCGGCCCGGCAACTTGAAAGCATAGCCTTCAAATTGTTCGTTTGAGCTTACCTTCTCGACGATTCTTCTATCGCTTGTACGATATCCGGATCGTTAAGAAGGATGTCGAGTTGCGCCTCAAGATCGATGCCAAGCATCGCGCTCAATTCGGCAACCAACATCTCATAAGCCTCAGAGTTACGCTTCACTTTGTCAAGCTCGGTAATGGAATAATTCTTCATTCCATACGTTGCCCGCAAAGCTTCGAGTTTCTCTTCAAACGACATTGCCCTCACCTCCTTATCTTGGATTCCCAAGCCAAAACTTGGGTATGGTATTATACCAAACTACTATAGGTATATATTCATTGCAAAATAACGGTACTATACGTATAATATATGTATAGTTCTACATGCTGGCCTGGCCGCTTAATAACTATTAATCGTGGCCATGGCTGGCAGTGGAGCTTGTACATTAACAAATAGATTCGTGACAGGAGATAATCACTTAAAATCGTAAACGCTCCCCTGAGAGCAAGCTTAAAGCAAATCCGCGTAATGCGGAATCAGGGAGAGGATCGGTACGGACAACCGTATCAGGCAAACAACTCAATCCGCGAAAATTTTGGAGAAGATATGAACTCGCGAACTTTAGTCATTGCCTTGATCATCAGCCTGCTGCTTGGAGCTTTACCGCCCCAGGAAGCAGCGCGTGCGCAGGATGCGCCACCGCAAACCGAAACATACATGGAAGTATCACAACTACCGGAAAACGTCCAGGCCGCTGAAGCCCAGGTTCCGACTGAAATTTATGTCGAACCAACTAGCGTGCGTATCATTGAGGGAACTAACGAGATCTGCAAGACATGGGATCTCGATAACCACCTCAACGTTCCAGCCCTATGGGATGAATACCAGTGGGCAGGCGCTCACACCGGCGGGGTCGCCTACCGCGACAACGCCGGCGACGGAGCGGAACTCACCTTTATTTTCCGTCTCCAAGAAGATCAGTCGCCCCCAACCCGGGCATCAGTCAATTACTGGCGTTATGAATCCACAACCGTTGCAGGAGGCGCTTTAGTTATCGAACTTTTGATCGCCGGTCAACCGTCGGGCTGGGGTTATTTCAACCCCTCCGGCTCGATTGGCACCACGATCAATCTCATCAACGGTAGCGTCGTTGCAGACCGGCTTTCGTTTGACGGCATAAAAGTGTACGCCCGGCCGGAACCTAATCATTTGGCAATCGTCGGATGGGATGCACTACATATCGAAAAGTGTTACCAGGGAGTAACACCGACAGCAACAGCAATCCCACCGACACCGACGGAAACGGCTACCAATACCCCGTTACCGACTGCGACCAATACGCCTCTGCCTCCCCCAACCGCAACCGCTTTGCCAACAGCAACCGACACCCCAATCCCGCTGCCAACGGCGACCAATACGGCGCTGCCGACCGCGACAAGCACCCCGCTTTCGCTGCCGTCGCCGACACCGACCGGTGTCATTGTAACGCCAATCATCCCGACGCCAACAGCAACGGCGATTACGGTTACGCTGCCGATAACGACTTCGCAAGTAGGCGTTATCACAACCACTGTGGCCGGCTGTAATAGGTTGTACTTACCATTAATCAGAATGTACAGACGTTTCGGCACCGAAGTCGAAGCCGCCTCAACTGCGGTAACGACAACGGTTCAGGCTTCTCAATGCCTGGCAGTGCCCCTGGCTGTCGCCTCGGTCTGCCCAGGCGGCTGGACGATGGACTGGGCGGTTTATATTGACGGCCGGCCGGAGTTCGAATACGGCCGCCGGATGACCTGTAAAAACAATCCTGAAATTCAGAACGGCCCGGTGCTTGTGACCATCATGGAGCAAGCCTCAATGAAGGTCGACCCGAAACATGCGATCATCGCCATACTTGCCGGTCTGATCCCCTACACCGTAAACGCGGTGTGGTCGTCATACGATACGGGCAATGCAATCGGCCCCAACCAGTTCGTTATCATGAACCCTGTTCTTGTTGACGAATGGTTTTCAGGCCAACTGGCTCAAGGCCCGACTGGCCTGTATTACGGACGTACGTTGCGGGTAGACCAATACCCGGCTGGGCACGTAAAATACTTTACTCTGCCGGCATTCTGGCCTACAACTATTCGGATTGTCAAAGCTGAGACAGCCAAGATTACTGCAGATGTCACCAATCTTGCCCTGGTGCAGCATAAAATGGACAAGCAAGTTTATAGCTTCTTGATCCAAACCACGACTGCGACCGACGGCGAATTGGTGACCGAAGCGAGCGGATCAGCCGCTCAAATCGTCAACCGTGTCTGGCGCGAAGCGATTCGTGCCAACAATGCGAAAATCCTTGCTGCGCCGGAAAAATTCTTTTCTCTGTACAAGAGCTGGACTGCCGGAAGTGTAGATAACGGCGTGGACGTGGAGTTGTACTTGGCCGCGCCGAGCAATCTCTCGAGTTACGTCGTAATTCCTGCTAGTTACGCGGTAGTCGCCGGCGACCTTACCCTTGATCAAAGCCTCAAACTCTGGGGCGCGATCAAAATCGGCGGTTCCGGACGGCAAAAAGTTACAGCCTACAGCATCTTCCTAACCAGCGAATGGTATGACAAAGAGGATACCTACAAAGTACCTACTTTTTCATACCGGCCGATCTTTCTTGCAGAAGCCCACACGGGTCTGCAGGAGCTGACCGACATGCTCGGCGTTTTTGCTGCGACCGTGCTTGACCGCGTCGAGGCGGCGCGTACGGAAACCTTGGCCCGCATCAAGACAAAGCGGGACAAATGCTGGGAACGTGGACGTTACTGGGATGAGGCGGCAGAAGTTTGCCGCAAGTCCCGACCTCTCCCAGGTGACAAAACCGACCGCGCCCCGAATGAAGATAAGGAGCCTGATATGCCCGATCGTGACAAAGACCGATACTACCCCATCGTGCCAGAACCTGCAAAAGACCCCAACAGCTGGGGACATTGCCGCAAAACGCGCGGCTGGGTTTGGTGCGACGATACCTCCGATGCTATTAACGCCGGAGAAACATGGTGGCGATTTATCGGATATACACGGCAAAGCGGCGACGCTGCCGACCCGGGCGCACATGCCGCCTTTGTCCTTCATTTCGATCAGCCCCATGAGATCGATCGGGAAATGATCGACAAAATCTGCGTAGTCTATAAATTTGCGGAGGAACCGGGAGGCGGCGGCTACTGGTACATTGCCACCGCAATCCCGTACAAGTCAGATAATGGATGTTTGAAACCATTGAACAACATTATCGACTCAACGGATCGCTTTAGCCCTCCGAAGCGATAGTATTCACGAATCTATGAGTTCATCGCCCCGGCCTTTAATAAGCCGGGGCGATATTATTATTACCTTAGTAATAATCCAAATTCTTCATTAAAAGCACGCACCGTCCCCGAAAGGTCTAGCGACCACTGATTATTTTTTTGTTTAGTTCTGTCTTTCCAATGTAATACATGACCCGGCAATTCAAACTGCTGTATGCCGCTTAAACTGTCGGAATTATTTGCGTACCCTCCGCGAAGCACATAACCTTCAGCCGCCGCAACAAGTCCGCCCGGCAGGCTACCTCCCCCGGATAATGCCGCCCTCACACAATAACCTGGTA
>CAYYYG010000028.1:3881-6305 GCA_964476135.1 uncultured Gammaproteobacteria bacterium
GCCTCAACATTTCGCTTCCTATATCAACCGCGCCTGTGTTTGAGTCGGCAACATGCAAAACATCGGCACGTTCTGCCATAAGCTCTGCCTGTACCATGTTCGCAAACGGTTGGCCGATAATTTTACCCTTTCCGCCAAGCGGCAGATAAAGAATGGCCGAATGTTCAAGTTCCGCTCCGGCTCCCTGCACAAACCCGCTGGCCTTTTCTGAGAGTACCGAATGGAGCCGATTGGGAGTCACTACCCACCGCTCCATCGTGTCCGCATGCTGCCAGCCGGACACCGCACGAAGATGGTTTATATACCGCTCTTCCGAAAAAAATCTCGCGCCATAATAGTCCGGAGTTGGAAGTTCGGGAGTCAATGGAAGACTGCCGTAATTAAACCCGAATTCAAATTTTGCCATCTTATATTATACCCTAAAATCTGCAGCAATGTATAGGTTTTTAGCATCATGGCAATCTAAATACCATAAATCGGCTTCAGTCTGTCGATGATATTGCCCCAGTGGAATTCTTTTGCCGCCTCGATACATCCCAGGTGCCACTTGGAGCCATTCCGCATCGCCTCGAGAATCGCCTCCCGCAGGCTGTCGGCGTTTGATTCACATAGAATACCGTTTTTTCCGTTTTTTATATATTTGCGCAGCGCATTACCTTTCTCGTTCGTAGTCACCACCGGAATACCACAAGCATTTGCCTCGATTGCCGTTAACCCGAAACCCTCGCGATTTGAAGGGGTCACAAACACCCTAGCCGACTTGAAGCATGCATAAAGCTCCATATCATCCTCAAAAAAATCTTTGAAAAAAATATTGTCGCTATTTTTACCCTCGTAATAGTCGATATTTTTTATAAACGACCTATTTGCTAGATTAACAAGGTTCTCCTTCTCCGGGCCTTCGCCGACTATCAGACATCGTACAGACTGGTCGGTGCGCGCTATTTCGGCAACCGCACGAATCAGCATGTCCACATTCTTATGAGAGAGCAGGCGCCCGGCAAACACTATATCATATCTTTCTTTTGATAGTCTCGCCATAGCTATCTTCTCCATGTCAACGCCCGGCGTGACGACAACAACGTTGTTGCGCCGTCCCAGCACTTCCCCGATTCTTTTTTTTGTATGTTCCGAAGTAGCGATAATCATATCAGGAAATCCGCTGCTGAATTTCTCAAGTAGATATCCGAAGTATCCCTTCCACCCCAAATACTCCTGCCAGTAATCTCTCCCCCAAACCTCATGCCAGGTTGCATACATTCTTTTCCCGCGGATAGCGCAGACTATTTTCATAAAAAAAAGGGGATAGAATGGGATCTCATCTACATCAACGACATCAAAATCTTCTATAAACATCTTCAGGCAAGAGACTCCAAATAACTTCGCCTGCCTAAGCGAACGCCTTTTCCCCGAGTAAAGTTTGTAATATGGGCAGATCGCACGCATCTTCACCCCCTCATGCACCACTTCGTCATACCCCTGCCACCATTTCATCGTATATATCGTCACCTCATAACCCGCCTGAGCCAGACGGGTCGTTATGTCATAAAGCCTTTTTTCCTTTCCACCCTTATTGTAAGGGTATACCGCATCGGAGATAAATGCGATCTTGGCGCCGCGTCCAAGTTTCAAGTTATGCTTTCTGGAAAAAAGCGTTTTTCGCAGTCTTATATGGGCTTCCATAGTAAATTTTTAATAAACATATGCAAGATTCGCAACGCATCCGTGTAAGAATGAAGTTTGGACACCCCAAGCCGTCTGTCATAGGTTATCGGCACCGAATATATTTCGTAGCCCATCCGTTTAAGTTTAGTAATCATCTCCATCTCGATCGCAAAATCCCGGGCGTGCAGGTGAGGAATAATTTTCGGCAGCAGCGGACGCTTGATGGCGATATATCCGGTTAACGTGTCAGTCACATTTGCCTGATAAAACTGTCGTACCAGAAAGGAAAAAAACCAGTTGGCCACGCGGTGGGAAAAAGAAAGCGAGCCGTCGGTGGTCTTTCCGCCCAATCGCGAGCCGACGATCACGTCGCAGAATCCACTCTCCAAAGGCTCAACAAGGCGCAAAATTTCCTGCGGTTTATATGTATTATCACCATCCAAAAAAACTACATATTCGACATCTGCCGACACAGCATGCATGCCCGCCCTCATCGCATACCCTTTGCCCAGGCGTCGTTCATGAATTATCCGCACCGGGTACTTAGCGGCCGATTCTATCGTCAAATCGGTTGAGGCATTATCGACAACAATTACCTCGGTCAGAAATCCGTGATTTCTCAGATGATCATACGGTATCGCAGCAAGCACCTTACCGATCCCATTTTCTTCGTTGTGACAAGGAATGACAATGCTTATTTTTTTCATACTATTTTTTTATGTACAATTTTTCCCCGATATGCTGTTTTTCCCGAGCGAA
>CAYYYG010000028.1:6405-16853 GCA_964476135.1 uncultured Gammaproteobacteria bacterium
CTCGACAAGCTCTGTGTCAAAATACTCTCCAAGTGAAGTCGAGCAATCTCCTCGCAACTTCTTCAAGAAAGGACGTATCATTGACTTTTTTCCCCGAGCGGTGAGTTTCGGAGTCGAGGGGGCAATTATTTCTTATTCAAAATTGTCGCGCTTGCCGCCATGTTCTCGACATTCGTAAAGTATGCGCGTGAATCAGTGCTAAATACAATTACTTTTCCATTAATAAACTTCAGGCACTCGGTTTTTTCCGATTCGCCCGCCTGCAGCTTGCGGCACCAGGGTTTACCCTCACTATTTTTTTTCTTAAAAAATGAGACATCGACATTAGCTAACTTATTTACTAATTTAATACTATCATTGCCGCTGCTGACCGATATGAAAGCCGGTCCACTAAACTCAATACCTAATTGGGGAAAAGAATATTGGTTCAATTCGTGAGCAACCTCAACTCGGTTAGGGTGAAAAAATCTCTGGATATAGAACGGTATAATGAAACTGTATAACACGACTACGAATATTGTCGTTAGTAGTTTGTTTGCCCGCATTAATACTCTAGCACGCCAAATTAATCTCATCATTGAATAAATTCAACCGACATGGCAACCGCTTCTAAATCCATACCCATATCTGCTGTTGTCGATTCGATCGTATATGCCCACCCCTCATTAACGGTTACATATACCTTCTTGTTAGCACTCCCAGATATATACTGGATTAATCGGAAATCTTTCCCCCCTATTATGACCGGACTTTTGGCCGATATTTTCAACTTGTTCATTTCAGAAAGATCAACGATATAATCGTCCACCGAATCAAAATTGGTGGCGATTCTATGGATGGAAATATTTCCATCACCTGTCTTTGAACCCAATGAAACAAGATGGTTTTTCTCTGCGACCGAGTAATTCTCGGGAACAGCAAAAGATAAAGGCATAATTTTTGAAGCATACCTACTCGATATTTCCTTTTCCTGTCTGTCTGATTTTTTTATCCCATTGTAAATCGCCACTCCTGTTAATGCGACTAGAATTAAAACGATAACGATATTTATATTTTTCATATGTTTTCAGTAACTATATGTAATAGTACCCTTATTCGTTTCTATATTCAATAGTATAATTCCAGTATACGATTCTCTTACCACACCTTCACGGCTGCGGATGGTAATCCTGGATATATTTTTGGAGAAATCATACTCGGCATGCAATTTTTCCTCGCCCTTTAACAAATATTTCTGATGCATCTCTTTGACAAATCCGCTCCTCGTCTTCTCAGTCACTGCGAGATACGACATATTAATCGGGTAGACCTTGTTTCCACTATATCGAATTTCATGAATATTAATGATCGATTGTCTTTCTTTATCCTGCCCCGAGATTAATAACGCTATGTAGTTACCGGCCTTATCCGTATATTTCAGAAGCTGGCGATTGCGGCCAGCAGCCGATACGGTTTTAATGTCTGTATCATCTGATGAAGCAACGGATATTTTTTCTTGTTTGACGTCGTATTTAACAGATACTTCCGGGGCCGATTTATCAATCATAAAAACTGCCTTTCGTGCCTCTTCCTGATTACCGTCCTTGTCCCAGGAGTAATATCGGATTTCATAAGCCCCCTCGTTCACAAATCTTATTGGAGCGGTATATTCAGTCCAATCTTCGCCGTCTAGCGAATAGAGAGTTTTTTCCGCTCCCAATCCTCCATCATTATCAGCCACCTCAAGAGATACCACCACATCCGAGCGATAATTTGCATCTTCGCCCTTTGCACCTTCGATATTAATCGTCGTAAACGGTGCGACAGTGTCTATCCGCTCAGCCATAAGGGCAAATTTGCTTAAGTGATTTACCTGCGCCGTCGCCTTGTGTCTGTCCGGGTCAATAACGGTCGGTTCTTTTTTCCATATCTTTCCGTCATCACTAGAATAAATAGACAAAGTGTCCCGTTTAATAGCGGCGAGATCGAATCGACTGAAATCGAACGTGATGATAAGCGGTTTTATAAATATACGCACAAACTCCCCCAGAGGATCACGTATTTCAACCGTAAAAGATGCCCCAAGAGACCGACTGCCGTCCCTTATAATTGCAGGCGCTGATTCGATTTTTAAATCGGATAAGTCAGGCACGGCCGAGGCGGGCACTGAAACAGATATACGCTCCGCGTTAAAAGTGCCGCCTGCCCCGCCCACCCTCTCGGAAATCCGGTTGAGCGGATTCTTCCATAAGTAATAACTTTTATTACCGCGTTTTTCTGACCCGAAATAATCGAAAGTATATGTCTCCCATGGGTCAACCGCCTTTGAGCTCCATCCCATCGGATCCGTCGCCCCGTCTGGAATATCGAATTTCCCATCCATATCCTTATCCTGATAAACACTAAAATGTATATGCGGACCGCTTGAACGCCCCGAAGACCCAACCAAACCGATAGTATCGCCTGCACTGACATTAGTTAATTTAGCGGAATCCGTGCTCACCAATCCGTCTTTTTGCAGATGCATATATCTTGTCTGATACCCGTTTCCATGATCGATAACAACCATATTGCCGCAATTCTTACAGCTACTCACGTATCGCGCCACCCCGGCTGCAGCCGCCAGCACCTTATCACCGTACAAAACTTTGGCTGTCCGAGCAAAATCATAGCCGTCATGCGAAGAATAGGGCTCCAAAGTTCTTATCGGCCCCTCATACGTAACCACAGATTCCCGTAAACCATCCGGCTCCAATGTGCCGCCGCCGAGCAGAGGATACTCGTGATCAAAATAAGAACTCATCGCCATCACCGCCTCGCTAAAACTCAATCCTTTTTTGCCGTATTCCCATGGGAGATCAAGAAACGGTATTGGGCCGCTTGGGGTAGGAGTCGCCGATGGTGTCGGGGACGGTGTTGGAGTTGGCGTCTGGGTCGGAGTTGGTGTCGGCTGATCTTCTGTGATTATTACTATATATAGAGGTCCGATCTGCTTCTGTCTATAACACCAGTGGCTTAGGCGGACAAGTATATTATTTTTTCCCTGTTCCGCGGTACCAGGATAAGTGTTCGGATAAACCAGGCCGGTAATGTCTTGAGCCGGAATTACATCATTAAAAACAGTACAACCTGCACTATAACCCTGATAAGTTTGTTTTTTTACCAGATAATGATCATACACCTGCATCATGTCGCCGATGGTGACGACTCCGGTTCCGTCCGGACTTCCGCTTAAATACACTTTCCCCGAACTGTAATTGAGAGTAATATTTTTGTAAAAATAAACATAACCGTTCTGATAATCGGGATAAGCAGTATCGAACGCATCGGTAATTTTGTATGAAGTTATGGCCGCAGAAACTCCAGCGGGGTACAAACGCAATAAAAAGAAACAACCAAAAATTATAGATATTATTGTATAAAAATATTTTTTCATTCCTCAAATTTACTCCGAGCCTGCTTTTGCCACAATGGACGATAACCTACATTTCGTGAGTAATTAGCCTCACAATCATATAAACACATTAAATAATCACCGATGTCGCTTGACTAGCTATTGACTTTCCCCAAAAAATAATCCATCATATCTATCAAGATGGGCTTCACTCCTTTGGACGTAAATAAATTCAACAACCAGTCTGAATTGCCGCAGCCGATCACGGAAACAGCGGTGAGCGTTGCTCACGAGAAAAAAAGTCCCTTCACCGGTACCATCTTCATGGTTTTAACACTGGTCGTCGTCTTTGCAAGCGGCGTATTTTTTGCCCAGCAAATCTTCAAAAGTGACTCCACACAGTTGGCTCGCGGAGCGGAACAGCCAACTCCGATGCCAGTCACGAAGGCTCCGGAAAAAATCATCGTCGGAACCGACTCGACATTTCCCCCTATGGAGTATAAAGACGAAAACGATGAGCTTGTCGGTTTTGATATCGACCTGGTAAAAAATATCGCCGAGGAAATGGGCACAACGGTTGAGTTTCAAACCCTTTCTTGGGATAACATCTTCGATGATCTTGAGGCAGGTAAAATCGATATGATTGCCTCTTCGGTATCGATAACGGACGAACGGAGAGAAAGATTTATATTTTCCGAACCATATATAAACGCCGGACAGGTAGTTGTCGCTCGGGCATCCGATGAAACAATCAGAATGCCGGAAGATCTTTCGGGTAAAAAAGTCGGTGTTCAGCGTGGAACAACAAACGAAGTAGAAGCTGCCAAATATACAACGGATGAAAACATAATCAGATACGACGACTTCCAGCTGGCGGCACAAGACCTTGTTAACGGGCAAGTCGATGCGATTCTTTCCGACCTCCCAGGCGCCAAGGGTATCGTGAACGAACACCCCGAACTCAAAATCGCAAGTGACCCCTTTACCAACGATTTTTATGGCATCACTTTCAAAAAAGACAATACACAACTTCGTGATGCGGTAAACACAGCACTTGATTCCCTCAGTCAGAAAGGCATACTCAACTCACTTAAAGAACAGTGGCTCAACTGAACTGCATAAGCAGCACATATGCCGCAGGAATAGTAAGGTTATCCAACCCATAAGGCGAGTACCGTTCGACTACAGCTATAACAAATGCCAGAATCAAGGCGTCGATAAAAGGAAAGACGAAAACGGCAACTATAAGCGCCGAATAAAATACACAGGCGCTATGAAGCTTATCTTTGTAAATCAACCGCCGCGTATAAGTGATTGTGCCGGCGACCGCGTCCGGTACGATCATAAGCGCCAGTCCCGGATTAAATGGACCCTGTCCATAATAATAAAGTCCGAGAATATACAACCCTCCCAGATATGCCAATATACCGGTACTGGGTCTGCCGATGTCATGCAGTGAATGAAGCAGTCTGAATTTTCGCTCCGCAAGGAAAAAAAACAAAAAAAATGCCAGAAGATAATAATATTCCGTCTCAGCCAGCCGACTACTCCAATACCAGGTTAAGAAGCCGCAAATAACATGGGACATTTTCCTCGTGTACTCAGCGGCCGCCAGTTTTTTCCTATATGCATACTCGATTGCTGCGATTGCTGCGGCTATCGATAATCCGGGGAGTATCATTTTCTTATTACCAAATAACTTTTCCGTTTGAACAAATGCCTAAGCACCGAGGGTAAAGGCCGCTTCAGAAGAAAAATAATAGTAACCATCAAGGGAAGCTGATAATAATATGTGATCTCATACCCATATCGGCGCAGTTTTTCTGTCATCGAATAGAAAAAGGTAACGGAAATATATTTTTTCCCCGGGATCGCGATCGCCTTTCGAAAAAGCTCATGAGCAAGCCCGCGTCCTCGATCCTCCGGGCGGCAGTACCATGACTTTATTTCATAATAATCCCCCCATATATGCTCACGAAAAATAAATCCGCTGACCGGACCGTTACCCGACATACTGGCAATTAATCCACCTTCTCTGATGCGTTTTTTTATCCACTTTTTACTGCGCGGTGTCAGGTTAGGCTCCTTAATAATGATTGCGTATATCTCGTTAACAATATTTTCAATCTGTCTGGCATCGAATTTGTCGAGTATTGTCATAAATTAAATATAAAAAGTGACTAAGCTCAAAAAAAACAATATGATTCCAAGAGTAAAAGGTCGAGTAACTTTCGGTACTGCCAGATTACTAACCATCAAAAACGACATAGACACCGACACGATCAACCATGGTATTACCAAACTCGATCCGCCCATTATTAATACTGCACTAAACAATATAAATATTACGGAAAAATGTGCAACCGATAAACCGCGGTAATACATTTTATCTTTTTTTATAATCAGGCCTTCCTCATTAAACCTGGCGAGCCTCAACATGCCCAATATCATAATCAACCCGCCCAAAACAAGTGCGGCGATCATATAGGCACCTGCAGACTTTACAGCAAGAACGGCATCAAATAGCAAATAAATTACCACATCGGCCATGGAATCGAGATTTTTTCCGAGTTCGCTCGTATGGTGAAATTTACGGGCAATATAACCGTCCGCAAAATCCAATGCTATCGCAACCAGATTAAGTCTTATCGCCGCCCGCATGTCGCCACCCATAAGAAGCACCAGACTTAGGAACCCGCATAAAGCAGCAAGCAGCGTAATCGAATTCGGCAGGCTGAGGTCGATTTTTTTCATGTCAATATTGTTATCTTACCCGATCCGCCGTCCATATCTATAATATCGCCGTTTTTTATAATTTCCGTTATATCGGCGGCCTGTACGATACAGGGTATCCCGACTTCCCGGGCGACTATTGACGCATGCGATAGGACTCCGCCCTGTTCGGTCACCACCCCTTTTATTAATGGAAAGATCACCGTCCATCCCGGATCGGTCGCTCTGGTAACTAAAATCTTACCACGATAGTCAAGAGAATAATCCAGAGTCTCAACCACAATCGCCTCAGCCTTCACCCTCCCCCGCGAAGTTCCGACTCCCGACTGCCTGGACGTTGCGCACTGTGAAATATTATTGCTGTTGGGATAACCCGTAGATGTGGCTCGCCGCGGCATTTCCATTTTTGTCAACTCCGAAATATTTTTCTTTCTCTCCTCAATTAACTTTTTTAAGTTTTCCGGCAGTCGATGAAACCGGCAATAGTCGATAAGCTCCTCGTGATAAAGATAAAAAACATCTTCCGGCAGGACTATGTCCCCGGCCGCTGCTAATCTTCTGCCAAGTTCGATAAATACTCCCCGCGCAAGTCCGAAAACCATCGCCCTTCTGAGGCGGTATTTTTCACGACGGTACATGGCTTTAATCGAAATCTCACTCAGCAGTGAAATACACACCGACATTAATAAATTGCGGACCTGGATCTTTTCGAGTTTTTTATCTGTATCCATAAACCGCAACCGCGATTTCAACTCACTTCCACCGAGCTTTACATACTGACTCAACAGTGAAACAAGCATCTCCGGACGTTCGCGAAACTTTGGCTCTTCAAGCTTCAGCTCATTTGCCGAACGGTCGCCATAAACTGTCAAATAACGCTTAATGGCGGCATATAAATTCGGAAACTCTCCGCCCCGAAGTCGTTTTAATACGGCTTCGGCATCATCTTCAAAAAGCTGCCGGCAGTTTTTATTATCCGACACGGCCATGGCAATCCTTAACAAATCCCCGAGCGGTTTTGCGCTTTCCGGCCTCAGTTTAAGATGCGACAAATAACGCAGTCCCTCTCCTGCGGCGTAACGATTAACGAGCTTGCTCAGGATCCCGAAATATATCATCACCCGGAAATCGTTAACGATGGTATACGCCCAGACAGAAAAAAATGTATCGCGTGTTCGCTCGTAAATATCGATTAATGACTCCTCAGAGAGCTCCAATTTATTTTTGCTTCTGAAGTCTGCATATAGTTTTCTGAATACCCGGTTAAATTTTCTATCAAGAATACCTGGAATGAAAAACAGAAACAGAAAGCGCATAAGTACCCCGACCGAGGCGGCGACTCCCATTTTAATCCGCCGGTCGGGAGCGTTCGATTTTTTAACTGCCGGATCAAGCATCGACTCGAAAAAATCACGGTTGAAACGGTAGCCCGGCAAAAATGTGAGAAACGTATACCAATTTTCTATCCGGTAATAAACCCGGCCGTTCAGGTAACCAAGCATGTTCTCGAGTATGTTTTTATTCTTTGTAATAATCTGCTCTTCAACACCGGTGAGCCGCATAAAGGCCATGTATACTCGGGCATACGCATGACGGATAAATGAGTAGGTGAGGGGCAGGGTTATTCCCGGATAATTTTCTCCAATATTTGTCCTGTCCCACACTATCTTCATAATATTCTTCCGTCATCTCCGCGCAGGCGGGGATCCACAAAAAATAATATTTACATCCAAATTCCCAAAAACGGCAGCAGCAATACTACAGCAACCGTAACCGCCATACTATATTTTACAAACACCTTTCGCTGCCAAATCGCAAATACACTCACCGATATCCCCAGTAACCCTAAAGCTGCCAATATTCCCCAGTCCAATATATTACCACCACTCATCACCCCCGCCGCACACGCAGCAATTACCAATAAACAAAAAACTTCTACGCTCCGCTTCTCTCCCCAATGATAATTATATGTGTCGTCTGTTACCTTACCTTCGGAATCTAGCCGCGGCCTGAGCTTCCTTCCGATTTCGAGTATGGCAATCGGCAGTAAAAGATAAATTAAGTGAGCGAAATCGGGTAAAGAACGAGGAAACCAGACATTTTCCGCAAAAACTCCATAAAAACTCAAAAAAATCGGTATAAATACTACCTGATGGCTGACCATATAAAATCCGGCCCGCCTTCTTAACCAGTCCCCAAGAAAAAATTCGTAATACATAAAAAGCGTATAAACAAGTCCGGTCATAAATACTAGCACCACAAAAAGCGGCGCGCCATAATCCATAAGCCACAGCATAACTAGTACATTAATTATTCCTAATCTCGATAATGCTCCAAGAGTCACTTTACCCTTCTGCACGGGCCGGTCGGTATGGTTAGCCGAATCGTAATAGTAATCCTTAAATTCATCAAGCACTCTAAGATGAAAAAGGAACTCCAAATATACAAAGGCAATAATAATAACCGGAACGGTTGCACCGACCCCAAATTTAAGCGCAATTGCCTTAACCGTCAGAAATGTGTAAAGGTACAGCGGTAAAACAGGAAAGCGCGATTTAAAATATGCAAACATGCAGATACTATAACATATCGAAGGCACGCTCGATAACTTCGCGACTCCAGCCCGCAGCCCGAAGCACCCGACGCACATCCTCGTCGTTCATATTATGTTTTCTTGCATCGACAAAATACCTCGCAACCGCCTGAACATCAGCCGATTCACCAGCGAGCTTTTTTTCGAATTCCGCCAATCTACGGCGTTCGTATCTCGACAAGATAAGAATATCAATTATCGCACCAACAAGATACGAAACCAGCAGCCACCCGACCGCGCCCACGCCATAGGTACAGACTATCGATATTAACAATATAAACAACAGATTTTCAAAACCGGCCATAAAACCGACAGCCACTAGTGTGATAGGCAAACCGATAGCGGCGCGTCTTGCGAATTTCATTTTATGCTGTGGTATTGGGAGTCATCGGCCGTCAGCTCCCAGAATTTGGTAAAAGTAATCACTAAAGCCAGATAAAATGGCACCGCAAAAACCACTTCTATCGGAACCTGAAATAACAGCGTCTTGAATCCGGTAAAGTTCTGTGTCGCGCTTATGCCGTACACGCGGAATCCCGACCTTATAAGCCATGCCTCAACCGGTGCCGCAACTGCCGTCGCAATCATCAGATATGCTCCAAATTTTTTCGGCAGCGACCAGTGAATGAACCTCGTGTCGACAAACTGAGCAACCAATGCAACAAGAAGCACCCAGAAACCCGACATAGCCACATTTATATCACGGTAGATATATAGAAACTGCGGCATATGCAGGTTATTCACCATCGGCTCAATCATGAGCTCAAACAAAAACACCGCCGAAAAAGTCAGTATAAAATTCCTGAGCCAGCGGCTTTTTTTTACCGGTACCAGCAGTTTTTTGTCGAGGTAGAGCGACCAGTATTTGAAAAAAGAAATGACAAGAGTTAAAAATACCGGAATATAATATAAACCAGCGAGAGGAATTTCAAGAACAGGGATTGTAAACGGTCCGGCTGCCTCATAAACCTCCGGGGCATACGATCGCACTCCGAGCTTAACCACCGCTGACTCAAAAAGCATCACGATCGGCGTAAGAAGCATCAGGTACCACACAAACCGATCGAGCTGCGAATGTTTCTTTCGGTAATGGTCGACCATGAAGACAATATAGTAAATAAGTGTCGACCACCCGATTGTCAGTATCCAGCTGACATCGATATAGGCGTAGGCGAGTTTGCCAAGATGCAGATTGTTCCATAAAGGCGCGGTGAAAAGCTCGAATAAAAACACACCGGAAATCATAATCGCGTACCGATAGAGTAATTTCTTTTGCAGTTTATGCAGAATATAGAGAATCAGGCCAGTTGCCGCAAAGATAAAAATTTCAAAAATAAATACCGGTGGAGTAAGACTTTTATCGAATCCGCAGATTGCCTGGGTACATGGCACGATCATATAAATCCATTCTCCATGAATTGCAGCCCCATGTCAAGGTCATGAAAAAAACACAGACAGCCTCGATAAACATAATAATGTTCCCCTTAATAACTAAAAAATAGTTGATAAGGGGAACATAGCCCTACACGCTCACGTATGATCGAAAACGCCTCCACATGAGCATGAACCATCTACCGAGTCCATCACACTTATTTCCATTCTCACAAATAGAGCGCGTACATTCCCCGCCATAGCGAGGACACCTCCAAGGTCTAGGCGTCATCATGATATTTTTTCTCCTGTACTAAAAAGCCTTGGTCCCGATTGCCAAAGCGGTGCACCACGCGAAAATCGCGAGGTATACGGCTT
>CAYYYG010000029.1:0-1462 GCA_964476135.1 uncultured Gammaproteobacteria bacterium
AAGAAGCCATACTCAAAACCGTACCTCAGGCAGTCTCGGCTTCACAGGTGGTTTCAAACATAGTTAAACTTTCACAGGAAAAAACACAGTCGGTCACATCATCGGTCATACAATCGGTAATAAACAACGAACAGGCAATAGACACAATCACCAAGACTACCTCTCTCCCAAGAGAAACGGTGCAAAACATATTCCAGGCATTCACAGAGAATATGAACCTCCCGACAACCCAGATAATACAATCGATAAGCACCCAGACCAATGTCGGGCGGGATAAGGTGATGGAGGTTATCGGGGAGGCGATGCGGTATGCGGCGGTTTCCAAAAATATTGTTTCTGAAGTGGCTACCAAAGAAGCGGTTGCCGAGGAACAGGTTACCAAACTTGCCGAGGCCGAAATGCCGGCCATAACCGAAGTCGAACAGACAATCGCGATTCCGGAAACTGTTTCGATCGAAGATTACGAGGAGGTGAAGCGGATGTGGAAAGACTTATACGAACATGGTGATGTGCCGGCTGATCTAGGTGTTGCAAGCAGAGAAGAATGGCTCGATAAGGAGATTCAGTTTGTAACCAATACTCTTAATGAACTCCTGTCGGATAATAATGATATGAGAATGGCCGGTCTTGATAGTATCGGATATATCCTGCCGATATTTATGGTCAACAACTTAAAAGGCTACGAAATTCTTGTTTACTTGAAGGCCAAACTGGAGGCTGCCCGGGAAGTGCGCGAATCTCTGGAAAGAGGGAGCGAGCTCAAAAAAAGACTGGAAAAAGAAATCAACGGTCATGAAGAACTCGTGAGCGTGCCGCAGAAGTCGGACAAACAGAAAGAGCTTGACGCCCAACTCGATGCGGTGATTGCCGATGTCACGTCGACTGAAAAATAAGGTCAAATGATATAAAATATCTTCTTATGGACCATTATTCAAAAACCCTATACATTCCTCAGGTAAATGAAAAAGATGAAGTCATAGGAAAAATTGAACGCTGGGAAGCGCATAAAAAAGGCATTCTGCATAGAGCCTTCGATATAATACTTTATTACCAGGGAGAAGTTATCCTGCAGCATCGCAAGCATCCGGTGTATGATGGCTACTTTACATTCACAGCCACGTCGCATATATATTGGGCGAACGGCAAATTTCAGGAAATGCTTGAGGGAGTTTACGGCACTCTCATGCGGGAGTGGAATATAAAAGCAGCGGAGCTGAAGTATGAGCCGAAATATGCCGGGAAAATATACTACAAATCGAAGGAAGGGGAATTTACCGAACATGAAATCTGCTACTATTATGTGTCGGAAATAAAAAACCTTCCACAAGTCAACTTTGAATACGCTTATGGCTACAGTCTACTCCCGGTTGAAAAAATTCGGCGTGAATCCTTTCCTCCGAACAAAATTCTTGCGCCCTGGGTTGTTGAGGCATTAAAACAGAATATCATTTGACCTTCATTT
>CAYYYG010000029.1:1562-14224 GCA_964476135.1 uncultured Gammaproteobacteria bacterium
TAACAATTTGAATTCATGGTAAGAATAGAGATAAGTGTAGATGATGGCAAATAAAAGCGGCGCGAGAATAAAGTAAAGTGCCTGATTGTGAAACAGAAATCCGAAGCAGGTGAATATGCCGGCGGTTCTGAATATGGTGGCTGCGAAGGTGTGAGTTTTTTTCCAGAGTTTTTCATCATGCATGCTCCAGGGATTGGCAATGCCTATTAAATAATTGCGCTTTGTTTTATCGATGACTTTACCCATGTGGTAGAGAAGCATCCCAAATGCGGGCGCGATAAACTGCAGGATGCTGAATCTAATCCCGCCGTTCCAGATAATCACGACAAAATGTATATAAAACAAATAGCCGATTAAGACAAGGAGAAACCGATCGTAGTACTTTTGGAAAGATTTAATATTTTCGCTATACGGATCGAGGTTCGGAAGTAATTTGAATAGATAATAGAATATAACCAGAGAAAAAGGCACGGCGAACGTGGCGAGCGAACGGTGTACGAAGCGATCAGGTGTGTCGTCGGGCGTCCAGTGGGTTGCCAGATATTCGGGCAGATAAGGATAAAGAAGTATGGACAGAAAAAAAGAAAAAATTATAATCATTACAGAATACCTTTCATACTTATTCATATATTGATTCTATAAAAATATAATCGTCTTGACAATTGCCACGGGTCGTAAGTATACTGGTAAACATGCGTTTACCTAAAAATGACACTGGCCGTTTAGGCCAGGTAAAAAAATTTTATCGCGATGCAAGGCGCCTGCCGACTTATTCAGAGATGTTGAAGATGTTTGGCTTGTCTTCAAAAAATGCGGTATTTAAGATTGTTAAAAAATGGGTGAAGGAAGGGTTTATTGAAAAAAAAGATGAAAAGCTGGCGCCGACCGGAAAATTTTTCAGCATCCCGCTTCTTGGTGTTATCAAGGCCGGATTTCCGGTAATTTCTGAAGAAGACAAAAATTATTTATCACTTGAAGAATATCTGATAGAAGATCCGAATAAAACATTTTTACTGAAAGTGAGCGGCGACTCGATGATTGATGCGGGTATTTATGAGGGCGACATTGTCGTTGTCCAAAGACAGAAAGATGCGCGTCCGGGAGATGTCGTGCTGGCGCAGATTGACCATGAATGGACACTGAAAATTTATCAAATCGATAAGAAGAAAAACATTACTTATCTTCTGGCGGCGAACTCAAATTATCCGCCATTTTATCCGCATAACGAACTTCAGATACACGGCATTGTAAGGGCGGTTGTTCGTAAATTAAACTGATCGGCTGCGGTTATATTTGATATTTTTTGCCATGGTGACAGCGCCGATAATCTGCAGTGCTGCCATGAGGGCATTAATGCTCCATGTTGATGGGCTGGTCCAGCCGGCGGAAAGAAAGAAAATAATATTCAATAATGCTCCCGTCAGCATACCGAGTAATAAGATATATTTCGCCGGTTCACTGTGTTTTGTGTTTGTCAGAATTGCTCCCGAAGTGATGATAAGCGAAACGGCGGCGAATAACTCTCCGGTAATTGTCAGTGCGGCAAAAGTTTCCGCATTCGGAATGGCGATATTTTCAAGGAAAGTTTTTACCGGAAGGTAAGGATTCTCGGAGGCAAATTTTTTCAAAACAATATCAAGAGTAGCGACGAATTTGCCGCCGACGATCTTACCGTATACGCTCTGCAGCCAAATTAATCCGATCGATAAATATACAAGGTAAAAGCCTTCGATAATGCTCCGGTCCTGTTTTGTATTTTTCATAACTTAAATTGTATAACTTTTGTTCAGTATATTTCTGACGAATAGTTTTCTATGATGCGCCGTGATTCCCCGGTTTTTTATTGCCAACAGATGTTCTTTGGTGCCATATCCTTTATTTTTTTCCCAGCCGTATGCCGAAAAGCGCTGTGACAGACTGTGCATGTAACCGTCGCGTTCGACTTTTGCGATTATGGAGGCGGCCGCTATGGAAAATGATTTGGTATCGCCGCCGATTATGCATTTTATTTGTTTTTCGGCGATGTTATCCAGTTTCAGCTTATAATTTCCGTCGACGATAACCGCAAAGTCGCAAGTTAGCCGGGAAGCGGCGAGTATTTTATTTACGCTATCGTTTATAAGTTTTTTTATGACTGCGGCAATTCCATATTCATTTATTTCCTCGACCGTACCTGAGCATATGGAGTAGGAGTGGGCGGCTTTTTTGATAAACTGAGAAAGCTTAACTCTTTTTTCCGCCGGGATTTTTTTGGAATCGTCGATCCCCGATAACTCAATTTCGCCTTTTACAAAATCTGTATCCGGACTGCCGAAACAGACGGCGCCGACTGTGACTGGACCTGCAAGCGGTCCTCGGCCTACCTCATCGACCCCGATTACAAGACGATTGTTCAGCCAGAATTCCTTTTCAATAAGAAAGGAGGGTTTTGAGCGGCTCATAAGAGGTGTATAATTTTAACATGAAACTTAAAGTTGCGTTTATAGGCATCGGGTTGATGGGGGAGCCAATGGCAAGAAATATATTGAAGAAAGGGTATCCGCTGACTATATATAACCGCAGTGCGCATAAGATGAAAAAACTACGTAGAGAAGGCGCGCTTGCTGCAAAGCGGCCGGCGGATGCGGCAGAAGGTGCTGATGTAATAATTACCATGGTTACCGCCGGTGCCGATGTCGAGGCGGTGCTGTTTGGGGAAAACGGGGCCGCTGAAAATATTAAAAAGGGTGCCGTAGTTGTCGATATGAGTACAATCGGCCCGAGTGCGGCGAAGGCGATTGCACATAAGCTTAAAAAGTACGGAGTGGGGTTTATCGATGCTCCGGTGACTGGTAGTACGCCAGGCGCCATTTCCGGAACGCTGACTATTTTTGCCGGCGGCGATAAAGCTGCTCTTGATAAAGTGATGCCGGTTCTTGAGGCGATGGGTAAAAACATCCATCACGTCGGAGGTGTCGGGCAGGGGCAGGCGATAAAATTGATCAATAACCATTTGATAGCCGTTTCTGTGATTGCCGTTGCCGAGGCGATGTTTATGGCCGACTCTTTTGGACTGCCGCGAAAAAAAGCGGCCGAGATATTAAAAACTGTTCCGGCAATGTCGGGCATGATGAGTCTGAAGATTCCAAACTATGTTGACGATGTTTATCCGCTGTTATTTTCGACTGCGAATCTGAAGAAAGATTTACAGCTTGCGGTTCAGGAGCTTGATGGTGCGGGAAATAAATTTGGATCCTTGACGCATGCTTTTGAGCTGTATCATAAGGCGATTGAGCAGGGAATGGAAGGGGAAGATTTTTCAAAAGTTATAAAAATTATGGAAAAATTATAATATGGAATTCTATGGCCGTGACCGCGAACTACTCATCTGGTTTTTGTTTTTTGCCTTGGGGGTGTATATAAACAGATTCAAGTTTAAGAATTTGGAGCACCAGGTTTTTGGGTTCTATATTCCCCTTTGGGCGATAACATTATTGACTGCCATTATATTTGGTTTTTTCTGCTGGCTTATGTTGCATATCTTGTTGTGGGTGTTTTAGAAGAAAGTGTCCCTTCGGCAAGGAGTACCGAAGGGACGTGTTGTTTGCCAGTTATGGCTTATTTGGTTATTTAGATAACACTGCACCACAATTGGAGCACTTCTCAGGTGTGATTGTACCTGGCCCCTGATATGTTGATCCACAATTTTTGCAGCGAATCCAATACGACCAAATTCTCTCAAAAAAGACAATCATGATCTTATCTCCTTGGTTTTTGTTTCTTTTTGGATGATTCCAAAAAGATTACAGTATTATACTACTGCTAATGATCTATAAATAGCCAACAAAATTTCTATGAGTTTAATCCCTCTATATGTTTTGTATGTACATCTCATTTTTTCGGTGAAAGTACCGATTTATAAGCTTCACTGAATTTCATCGGAACTCCCCCCAGATCAAGTGAGTGGAGAAGAGCTTCGGTAACACCACCCCGGGTGGCGACCATTCTTTTCAGATCAGATGTCGATATCTGGTGTTTATTAACGTAAGCCAATGTCCCGGTAAATAACTTATATATAATAGTATTTATGTCAACGTCGTTTAATATGGATTTACCGGTATTTTCGAGAATTTCCATATAGTAGGCAATCACTGCTGGTCCACAGCCGCAAAGAACCGTTATAGCGTCCAAATCCGACTCATTGGGGACGGGAACGACCAGACCCAAAAGAGAAATCAAATCAATAACGTCGTTTAATATACCACCCTTCTTTTTATCGCCGGTATATAATCCGATGATTCCTTCATTTACGGCTGTGGGAAGGTTGGGCATAATCCGAATTATCGGCACTTCCCCATCGGCAATATGGCTTTTTATCAGGCTGATCGGAGTCAGTGCAGCGGCGGAAATTAGGATTTTGCCTTGTAAATATGGCTTTATCTCCTGGACAACAGGCAAGATAAGTGTGGGTTTGACGGTCAGAAAGATAAAGCGGGCGAACTGGGCTGCCTTTGTGTTTGACCTGGTAACGCTGATCCCAAGTCTTTTTTTCAGCGTTTCAAGCTTATCTGAGGTCGGGTTGGCGGCGATTATATTTTTCGGACTGGTGCCGGCGTTAATGAACCCCTCAATAATGGCCGTTCCCATGTGGCCGGCGCCGATTACGGCTATTTTATTCCCTGATTTGTCCTTTACCATATATTTCCCATGTATAAATTGTTAATTCCTTAAGACCGACGGGGCCGCGGGCGTGCTGTTTGCCGGTTGCGATTCCCATCTCCGCGCCAAGTCCGAAAACGTAACCGTCGTTCAGGCGGGTGGAGCAATTGACAAATACCGCCGCGGTGTCTATGGCGCGGCGGAAATAATCGATAATTTTTTGATCTGCGGCAATTATTCCTTCGGAATGTTTTTTGCCGTATTTTTCGATAAATTTGCAGGCTTCCTCGGGAGAAGCGACCGATTTTATAATTATTGTTTTTGATAAAAACTCAGTTGCGTAATCATGGCTACTTAATAAGTACACGTCGTTTAATATTGATTGTCCGGTCACTTTTTCCGATTCTGATTTTTTAATTACAGTCCTTAGCTTTTTATCAAGGAGCACCTTCACGCCATTTGCCTGCAGATTCGCGACTAAAGATGTGATCACTTCTCCGCTTATTTTTTCATGGATTAATACCGCATCCGCCGAATTGCAGGCTGCTGGTTTTGAAGTTTTGGCGTTCACGATTATGTTATTTATTATTCCTGTGTCTGCCGATTTATCTATATAATAGCGGGCGCCGCCTGAGGCATGGGCGAGTACCGGGATTTTTGTCCGTTTTTTGACTTCATTCACCAGTCCGTACCCGCCGCGGGCAATCACAAGGTCGATATAGTCGTCACGGTCAAGAAGATCGTAAAGTTGTTCCCGGGAGTTTTGATTCACGAAGGCAACGCAATTTTCTGGGAGGCCGGATTTTACAAGCCCCTGTTTTACACACTTAAAAAGCACATTATTCGTATGGAGCGATTCCGATCCGCCCTTCAGTATCGCGGCGTTTCCGGATTTCAGGCAGAGGGCGGCGACATCGATGGTCACTTCCGGTCTCGCTTCGTAAATGACAAGTACGACTCCAATCGGCACGCGTACTTTTTTGAGAGTTAAACCTTGTTCGATCTTTCTTTCCTCAATAATCTCATCCAGTCCTGCATTTAGCTTTGATATCTCCGAAAGGCGATCCGTAATCGATCCAATGCCCTTGTCCGACAGTTTGAGACGATCAATAAAAGCCTGATTAAGTTTGGATTTGGCTGCTGCTTCGACATCGAGTTTATTCGCACCGAGTATCTGTTTTTTATTTTTGTTAATTTCATTTGCAAGAATTTTTAGAAATTCGTTTCTTTTGCTGTCGGAGACCGAACGAAGCTCGGCTTTGGTCCCCGCTGTTTTTTTAAGGTTGATCATAGATTTAATCCATTTATAATGCTGTTTCTTACTGTTCCGTCAACGATATTTGTATTGATCCGGTTATTTTTTGCGATACTGACTGCGTGCAATTTGGCCGCTCCCCCGCCGACGCCATGCTTCGAGCCGGCCATTGTCGAGAGCATGAGTAAATTATCGGCGCCGACTGTGATTGCCACCTCAACAGCAAGGTAATCGTTGCCGCCGAAACTGTTTAGATCAATCACGTCATTTTCGTTGATTACCGGAACTATTTTATGTTCGAGGTAATGTTGAAGGGTTGTGGCCAGCGAATTTTTTGTCGACTGCGAAGCTAATGTCTGTTTGGTGAGAAGGATTTGTGCGATTTGCAGATTCTGCGAATCGAAAGCTGTATGCAGACATGTCATGAGTCTGATCTGTCCGATGCCGGCTGCGCATGACTTGAGAAGCAGGTTGCCGTTTTTCAGATTTATTTTTTTTGAGCCTTCGGCAACCGCGCCCGATACCACCAGAATAACCCGGTTGCCTTGATTTTGGACGGTGGCAATCTGTTCGGCGAAATGACAGCAGCGTACATGATTTATTTCGCCTCCCGAAAAAAGAACGCTGGTACCGATTTTGATGACTGTTATCATTTTTGGCATAAAAAAACCTCGCCTGAACAAGGACGAGGGGATTTATGCTCGTGGTACCACCTTGATTTCTGCAACTTACAGAAGTTACAGCTCTTGTGACGTGCTCCGATTTTTACATCGACACACGCTGGATTTATTTCTACGGTGTCCTTCCGTCGTACTCATCGTACGCTGCATTGCCCGGTGGGAGCCGGACTCAGACGCATTATTCGAATTGTAAACATAATATATCAATTAACAACATAATTTGCAAATACTCCTAGGGGGTGCTGTTTTTCTCAAGGTTTTTGTTTTTATAAGGTATAATTAGTTTGCATCGATCCGATATTGTGAAAAGTACATTATGTACGACATACACATTTCCAATAAAAAAACCTTATTCTTGCTCGCCGCTTTCGCATTAGTCGGATTTCTTCTGAGACTTTTATATTTCGAACAGATCACATTCGGCTACGATCAGGCAAGAGACGCTTTGGTGGCCATGGACATATGGCGAAACGATCCTATCAAAATAATCGGTCCGATGACAGACATCAGAGGTTTGTATCACGGGTCTTTGTACTGGTATTTGATATCACCGGTATACCATTTTTTTCAGGGGGATGTATTTATGGTTAAGTACTACCTGATAATTCTAAACCTCATATGTGTATTTCTGTTTTTTTATGTCGTAAAAGAAATCTTCAATAATAAGTTTATCGCCCTGTTATCCGCATTTATTTATGCGATTTCGTTCGAGTCGATACAGTACGCGAGATGGTTGTCAAATCCATCCCCAGCAATACTGTCGACATTAATTTCATACTATGGATTGTGGCTGATAATCAAAAAAAACATGAAGGGGATCGGAATTTTTTTAATCGCCTGGTCGTTATCGGTGAATTTTGAATTCTTTTTGGTTTACCACTTAATAATATTTATTGCTGTTCTCGCTTTCTTTGTTGAGAAGAAAATAGACACTGTTCGTAAAATAGCATCAAAAACGAACATTGTTCTGTCTCTAATGGCCGCGGCGCTGATATCGCCTTTTATCGTTTCCCAAGTCAAATTCGGTTTTCAGGGTGTGAAAGCGTTAACTGGTTTTTTAAAGGAGGAAAAAGGGGTGCTTGGGAGCTTTATCGGACCGATGGACTCATTCGTCGACAAGATGGCTCAGTCTTACTACTTAAATATGTTCGGGCTGAATTACCTGGGTTCCGGATTGCTGCTTATCTCGGTTATAGTCGTATGTTATTTTATTGCGAAAAAATATCCTACTTATAAAGCGCCGATATTGTTTGTCTTAGGTTGGTTTCTGTCGCCGCTGTTTCTTTTCAGCTTCGAAAAGCTGGGGGCATTTTTTATCAATCTCGGTAACTTATATGGCGGGATTATTTTATTTAGTGCCGCATCGAGTTATCTGATCCATAGAACCAGTTATAAAAAAATTACGATATTATTAGTTACAGCAATCTTACTCGCAAGCAATGTGCTTCTTATAGTGAGACATGCAGTAAACGGAGAAGTGCTTTTTAGTGTGCAACATAAAATGCTGCTGAGCGACGAACTGAAGTTGGTTGATTGGGCTTATCAGAAAAGCAATGGCCGGCCGTTCTTGATAAATACCGTCACTAATCCGTTATTTATCAATACCACATGGGCTTTCTTGTTCGATTGGTACGGCAGGAGTAAGTATGGATATATGCCGGGTTGGATGGGATATCCGCAGGTTGAGGTGTTTGGGTCGGAGGTTGAGTTTGGTCGAGTCGACAATGTGGTAAGTAAAGATTTTTATCTTATTATCGAACCGACCCCGGGAATACCAGATATATATATCAACGGTTATCAAAGATACGAAAACAGCCGGTCTGAGCTGATTGAGAGTAAGAAATTCGGCGGATTCATAATCGAACACAGAAGAATGACCTCAGAAACTCCTTTTTCACGGGACGATCTCTACAAATACGTGATAGGCAAGAAAGTGTAGGATGATTATTGAGGGATTCGTTTCACCTTCATTACCGTTACCCGGGTAAAGGTTTTTTTAAGCTCGACTTTCGCAGTTTTTGGTAGATTATTTTCGGTCCACTGCTGTTCCCGTATTTTATAATCGTCTTCTTCGATAATAAACCAGCAGGTGTCTTTGACCCATTCCTTGGACGGGATTGTGCTGTCGGTTGAGATTTTTTTGTGCAGGAATAAATACTCGTATGTGTAGGGAATAACCGGCGGCGTGTATATTTTAACGCAATATTCCTTATCTGATGCTGCCTGAATGTATTCGACTATCTCAGTTTGCATACCCAGATCAGACAATTTTTTCGGTTTATTGAATTCGATAATAAACTGCCTGGCGCCCCATATCAAAAGCACGAAAATAACCAGGAGCTTGAATTTCATTAGTGTCGGACTGATTTTTTTGGGAGTCAGCAGGATGCCTATTGCAAATAGGTATATAAAATGAATGCCTTCATAGTAGTTGGACCAAAAGTTGTCCTTAAATAATGTGGATAATATAAACAGCAAAGTTAGCAGATATATGTAGAATTTAAGAGATCTCAGATAAATGATTTTGTTGTTTTTGCGCGATAAGAAAGTTATTGCCGCAATCGATATTATGAATGCGTAAGCAAACCAGTCGCTTGGAAAAATTGATTTGTAATATCCGCCGAATAAATTTGCCCTATCGGTCAGGATTTCCCAGTACCCTTTGGGGTTATAATACTTCGGTTCGGTGATAAACGCATAAAGAGTTTTTGTCTGTAAAAAATTGTTCTTGATTTCAAATAGAACTCGAGGAAGGAAGGGAATAATAAGGGCGGGCAGGAAAAAAACACTCTGCCTCCCATAAACAAGCGGCCGTAACTTTTTAAATAATATGGTCGCAATGAAATAAGTAGGAATCAGCATTAATCCGAACGCGAACTCAAATTCGGCTACCAGCCCAAGAGTCAGTCCGGCGATTATAACCGGCCATTTTTTTCCGGTCGATTCTTTCTCAAGTAGATAGAAATTTGCAATCAACAAAAGTGCCAGACTTGGGAGAACCATAATGTTGTTGCCTACGAAAATTGAGCAGAATATAAAGTACCCGGACGTTGCGATAAGAAGTGAAATTATGAGCGCCGTCAGCCGGCCAAAAAATTTACTCAAGAATAAGATAAAGATGACAAATACGAGAGCCTGAATCAAGTAATTAAAATAATAAAATCCGACAGGGTTACCGCCGAAGAGAAGGAATGGGATTGTAAGTATGTAATACCATTCAGCGCCATGATATAGTCCCTGAATTCCGGTTACTGGGCCGATGAAAGTAAGATTTTTATACAAGACAATTTCCGCCGCTTTCAAGAAATCGCGTCCCTGATCGTAAGTATAACCAACATTTTCAAAATATATATGCTTGAGGCGTAAGAAGGAATATAAAACAAAAATGACAGCCCCTAGTATAAAGAAATATTGTCGTGACAGGAATTTCATTAACTAATATTCTATCATATGAATGAATACGGATTATATTGACCGCCGATGCGCGATCAAATACAATGAAGTATGAACCTCAAGGCTTTGTTTTATCCGCGTTCAGTAGCAGTTATTGGCGCATCCTCAGAGCCTGGCAAAGTGGGTAACGACCTTGTTAAAAATCTTATAACTCAGAAGTTTGCCGGCACGATATATCCGGTGAACCCCAAATGCGCTGAGTTATACGGACTAAAATGCTACCCGTCCATTGCTGCAATACCAACCACTGCTGATCTGGCGATATTTGCGATCCCGGCCACCTTGGTTATACCTGTTCTTGAGGAGGCGGGAAAAAAGGGAGTCAAGTCAGCGGTCGTTATTTCTGCCGGATTCAAGGAGGCGGGCGAGGAGGGTAAAGCACGGGAAAAACAGCTGCAGGAAACTGCCGGAAAATACGATATGGCGATTATTGGCCCCAATTGTTTAGGATTTATTAATCCGGAGATAAACCTCAACGCTTCCTTTGCCTCGGTTATGCCGGCTTCCGGATCGGTCGCTTTTATTTCCCAGAGTGGCGCGTTATGCACCTCGGTTCTTGACTACGCGCAGTCACTTGGGGTCGGGTTTTCCAAGTTTGTGAGTATCGGCAATAAAGCGATCGTTGATGAGATTGAACTTATCCACTATCTTACCGACGACCCGAAAACCAAAGTAATTATGATGTATGAGGAGCAGCTTGAGCGGGGTGCGGAGTTTATTAAAGTGGTCGGGAATCTCACCACCCGTCCCAATGCGACACCTGTCATTTCGCTTAAAGCTGGACGAACAACGGTTGGCGCTTCGGCCTCTGCCTCGCATACGGGAGCATTGGGAGGTGACGATACGATAGTCGATGCGATTTTCCGCAAAAGCGGTGTCATCCGCGCCTATTCGATAGAAGAATTGTTTGATTACGCAATTGCCTTCGCCAATAATCCCCTTCCCGAGGGTAATCGCGTAGCAATCATTACCAATGCCGGTGGACCGGGCGTGCTGGCGGCCGATGCAAGCGTGAATCACGGCCTCGCAATAAATCCCCTTCCGGAAGCGGTGCAGTCTGCACTAAAAAAATCCCTGCCTCCTTCGGCTAATGTCCATAATCCGGTTGATGTGCTCGGGGATGCGAAGTCCGACAGATATATGGCGGCAATCAGTACAGTCCTTGGGGAGCCGACTGTTGATTCGGCGATCGTTCTTCTCACCCCGCAAACAACGACCGAGATTAAAGAAACGGCAAAAATTATTATCGATCAGAAAATTAAACACGACAAGCCTCTTATTGCGAGTTTCATGGGGGTCAGGTCGGTTGAGCCGGGTGTGAAAATGCTGCAGGAGGCGGGGATTGCAACCGCTTTATTCCCGGAAGATGCGGCTTCGGCTATGGGGGCGACAACTTATTTCTCACTCCGACTTAAGGAACCGCACAGCAATATTATCAGCCCTGATAATTTCGATCGCGATAAAATATCTTCAATTATTGCTAGTGCTGAAAGGTTAAAAAACGGTTATATCAATGATGAAAATGTAAGGCAAATTTTTGCCGCGGCCGGCTTCAGTCTGCCGGTTTCAGTCACCGTCAAATCAAAATCGGAAATTGTAAATGTTAAAGATAGATTCCGCAGCCGGGTGGCGATAAAGATCGTTTCACCCGACATTATCCATAAAAGTGATGTTGGGGGAGTTGTTCTTAATGTGATTCCAGCCGATATCGAGGCGGTTTATGATGAGATGATGGATATAGTTTCGCAGAAGGCGCCGGGCGCAAAAATCGTGGGGGTTAATATATCGGAGATGATTGCCGGAGGCGTGGAGTTTATTGTCGGCGGAAAAAGGGATTTGCAAATAGGGGTCGGTGTGGTGATGGTCGGGACCGGCGGAATTTATGTTGAAGTTTATAAAGATATAAGCTTCGGCGCGACTCCTATTACCGAGCATGAAGCGAAACTTATGATCGGACGCACGAAAATAGGCGGACTCCTTGAGGGTACGCGCGGTAAAGCGCCTCTTGATAAAGCTGCGTTAATAAACGCAATCGGCCGGATATCAAAACTGATCGAAGAATTCCCGGCAATCGCCGAGATCGATATCAATCCGCTGATGCTGTTTGAAAACGGAGCTGTGGTGGTTGATGGGAGGGTGAGGTTAAGATATGAAAAATAGATTATCGATAACTGTTGTATTCAACTTACAATAAAATCAAGCACGTCGCCTCAGTTTTTTCATAAAGATAAACCTTAAGTAATTTTTTATTTCAGCAACCATAACAATTCTTGCTCAGTAACTTCTAAAGTTGTTAACGAAAACGTTGAATTAACGATGCCAGCATATTCTTCTGCCGTCATTTAACAAAATATAATGGTGAATATACCAACGTAAAAGGAAGAGTGGTTTACCTTAAAGGAGATTTTTGTGAAAAAACATAAAAAGTTGTTGCATTACTCAGGATAGTATTGTCGGGGGAATTTTGGACAGTTTCATGATCAACCAACATTATATTACGACATTCATAGTTGAAGAGATTTCTGCAAGCGATAGCGTAAAGCTAAGAAAATAAGAAAATATTTACTTCACCTCAAACCACCCGCCGTCGGAATGGCCGGAAACATCGGGTACATACATCTGATAAGCCTGTGCCG
>CAYYYG010000030.1:0-8736 GCA_964476135.1 uncultured Gammaproteobacteria bacterium
GGCCGTATCCATAAAGCTATAAGTTGAGTTAGGGCCATAATAAGTATTCAGGTATGTTTTTACCTGTGTCTGCATGCTGGCCGAAAGGTATGGCAAAACCTGGATTAAAGTGATCACTGTTTCTGCAGGACTGGAAAAATACTCAAAGATATCTCCGTAATCATCGGCATTGCCGAATTTTCCCGATCCGTATATATCAGAAAATCCCATCGAGTGATAGCCTGGTTTAAGATGTCCGGCCGTCAACATTTTTTGCACCTCAACGGATAATTTTTGCTTCAGCAAAGCGGTGTCGGGAGGGGTCACCGTATCTGTCTTTGTCGATATAGATATGATGGGTAATGGTGTTTTGGGCGACGTGCCATTATTACTCCATGAAAAAAGGGAATTGCCCTTCAACATGAATAATTTACCTTTGTAAGGAACCGGGGGCGATTGGGTCGTGCCGTGCTTGCCATACACACCGTTTTTACTTTTATTTTTTCCGCTATAAATCTGCCAGCCATCTATATTATTGTATCCAGGCAGACCGTCATCATACATCTGCTGATATCCTGGTGCGAGTGAATTATTGGCGAGATTGTAACTAAAGATCATCCAGTCGCGGTTAGTCTGACTATGGGGAATGGTCACATCGTACATACCGGCTTCACGGTCACAGCATAAGCTCCAATAAACCATCTTTCCTCCTGATGAATAGGCCATCGGCTCATCGCTCGCATGTCCACCACTGCGATGCACCTGACTCACATAAGGTGTGCCGAATTTCCATCCTACCGGTCCGCCGCGTGAAACCCAGCCTGCCGCTATATAAGGTGTCGCCTGGTAAAGTACACCGTCCACTCCATTTACAATCGGCGGATACTTATTCCCTGAATGAGTTAGATTACCGCCGATAAAAGGAGCGTACTCCTTTTTACCGTCTCCGTCTGAATCAAAAGAATACTCCACTCCTGTCTGTCGATCTATGATTGTCGTATAGTGCCGGTACGGATAGTTCTCCAGATAGTCTGTAATGCGCCGCGCATCCATAACGTCGGTACCAGCGACCCAAGGCCCGGATATGTTTCCGGCATTCGGCAGATTGTCTACGGAAAATAATAACGTAGTCTCGCCGGTCGTTCCGACATTACTCAAGGTTAAGTTGAATTCGGATGAACGATAATTTTCACCCGAACTAAAAACAACATAATCTTTGTTTGTGGTTTTGTCATAGTAAACCACAGGCCAGAATGAATAAAAGCCCTGACCGTTAAGAATATTTGTGCGCCAGACCATACTGCCTGTTAAGGCATTAACAGCATATCCACGCATATCATTGGATGCAAAATATAATACTCCACCTTTATAGGCAGCAGAAAATAATATCGGACCGCCTGTTTGATAGCTCCATTTTTTTGCACCATTTATTCCATCAAATGCATACATGTACCCATCCCGGTTACCGACATACACCATCGGCTTTCCACCGGTGTAGGAATCGGAAATTATAAGCGGGTTGGTTTCAAATCCGCCGCTGACATCGGTGTCTTTGGTCGACCATATAAGATTACCGCTGGTTGCGTTAATCGCATAAATCTTGCGATCATAGGATCCAACGAATGCAGTCAGGACGTTATTAACCATCGCGATCGTGGGAGAATTTCCAAGCGGCAGCTCAGTATTAAACATCCAATCAAGAGCACCGGTCGTTGCGTTAAAAGCGTACAATCCTTTCGCGGTTGAGACATAAACTCTCCCATTTGAAACAATCGGCTGGACTTTATAAGGTATGTAAGCTTCGATCGGACGATACCAGTCTATATTTAGATATCCTCTGACCTCCTCACTCGACCAGCTCGTCCTTTCCGGGTTTGCTGCGACCATTGGCCAGCCGTCGACTGTCTGAGCGTAAGTCAGCCGACTGAACATAGTCACATACAACAGCATTAATAATGCGGGAAATATATTTTTCATAAACTAAAATAGCCCTTTCGCCATTGTTCGAAATCGATAATATCTACTTTCCCATTATTATCAAAGTCAGCATTATTAGCAACGATGCTTTGAAAATATTCTTTCCTCCAAACTTCAAAATCAGCTATCATTATCGAACCGTCGCAGTCGGCGTCTCCCTTAATCTTATTTATACAATCCCGTATGCCGGTGGGAGTTGTGGTCGATTGCTGTACCAACACATGAAAACTGGGATATATTATGTTAACACCTTCCACGTTATCCCATACAGACATATTTGCAAAACGTATAGAAAATTCCGGATCATTCTGCAATCTTGGCGACATATCGGGAATCCAGAGACCGATTTTATAATCTCCAGGAACTATATTTGATGTAAGTGTTGTATTAATAGGCAAACTGATTCCCATTCCCGGAAGCCACCGACGCGGATCGAGCGGGGTTTCAATCGTAAACCGGCCATTTACGCCTATAAATACCAGATAAACCTTCCGGAAATTATACGACGCCGCGTAACCCTCGTTTTTCATGCTTAGAGTTAAGTCGATCTGTCCACCCGCCTCAACCGTATCGGTTATTTTCATTGACTCAAGCACAAATCGATAGCCGAGTTTTCTTCTTATGTCAGAGAGGCATCCGTCACTCTCCCAGCCGGCAATCACATCTGGATGGTACTCATTATTCATAAACGACCAGTGTAATGCCGCAAGCTCGGAAACAGCTACAGAACAGCTTGTTCTTGGCAAATTAACAGAACAGGATTCTCCGCCGATTGGGGTATATAAACCGTCTTGCCCGATATAATTTTTCCAGTAATCGATTTCCGCTTGGGGCGGATCTTGAAGTGGTAGTGTCCGATAAGTACCGGAATCGCTTTTATCGGAAAGGAAACAATCATTATGGTGTCCAATCCTTGACTTTATACTGCCCGTAAACGCATCCGATGGAGCGATCGCTTCTCCGTAAAGCGATTTCTTATCTCTCGGGTATCGCAGCTGCAGAGGAATCGTCGTCGGCAAGGCAGCGGCAAGCGCTTCGACAATTGCCGTGCTGTTAGGTGTAATATTCAGATCATTATACGAACTGTGCCATTCGCCCCAATGACCGGCAAACCCAACCTGCATTGCCGCTATCGAATCGGCCTCCTCCTGAAAAATGGATTTGAGTTGATTTATATGCTGTAAAACAATATCGATCGGGGCGTCGGGAGTCATCTGGCTTTTGTCGGTTGACCAACCGGGGCCGAAGTTATAAATAAATCTGGCGACAACTTTCATTTTTTTGGCTCTTGCATCTTGGAAAGCGGCCTGAATTCTATTGAGGCCGGCGGCATCGATGGGTCTTGATCTATAGTTGTCGAGGCGAAAATATATCCATATCAAGGTATCGGATTGATTAGCCTTTGCGATTCCACCGAAATCACCTACCCTATCCGGCCAAACATCTACTTGCCCCATGAATCCGCGCTCCGGATTTGGAATATCTTCGACAGTGGGTAAAAATATGACAGTTTTTTGCGTCTGTGCATACACACCTCTAGAAACAAAAATTATAGATATCGATATCAAGAATATAAATAAAATAACCCGCATACCTTATCATAGTACCAGAAACCCGCCTGACGCAACTTTCCAAAATCACTGAAGTGACATATGTCACCGTAACAAATAAAATCTTTATATAAACTGAGATTGAACAAGATAGAACATTAAAAAGCCGCGTCAGGTGCAGTGAAGAAAGAAGAATCTCATTGTATGAAAGGCCATGCTCTCTGAGACTTTGCTCATTCTCGGTATGATCTCTCATGTTCGGAGATTCTTGCACAAACCTTCACTGCATCTGAGGCGGTTTTTTTTAATTAAGTCAGATCTCCATAACGGAAAGAAATTTCTCGACCTTCAGTAGATCGATTTCATTATGCCGACAATAGTCGAACAGGATTCTTTTTTGTTTATTTGCAATTTCCAGTGCTAATCTCTGCCTTTTTTTATTAAGAATATTCGGAGATACTTGTTTTATCTCATACAAAAAAGCGATTAAATCGATCACTTTTAAATCTTTTTTCAGCTCGTTATCCTCAACCACATTTAACGCTTTCAAAATATCTCTCTGAATCTGCTCGAGCTCTGCCTTGACAGTCTCCGACTTAAACATCGGGAGGATATCTCCGGTCACTGCTTCATGCATATCGTGAAGCAGTGCAAGAGTAACAAGTTTGTGAGTTTTTTCCTCCGAAAACCCATTGTACTTTGCCCAGAACAATCCTAAAAAGGCGGCGGCAACCGAATGTTTGCCGACACTCCAGCTTTCTCCAAATCCGCTCACACCAAACGCACGCGGAATTTGAAATATATTCATCAAAAAATCGAGCTTCGGATTCTTTTGCACATCTTTCAGCAATCCTTGCGGAGTAAATATGTCCTCGGTGGAATATTTCATGTCAAGATTGTATACATTGAATAACCATTTCTCAAATCGTGATAAATTTAACAGTAAATATCCGTTGAAATATATATATTGGTGATGTATAAATACATTGAAAAACTCCGCCCGATGTGGTCGAGAATCTCAAACGGTAATCTCAGCGTATGAAAAACCACGCCTCGGAAACGGCTCCGGCGTTTCAGCGTGATTTCTCATGTTTGGAGATTGCCGCCAGCTCCACCACATCTGGTGGAGTTTTTTCTTGCTTTCATTTCAAAATACTGCTAGGATAGAAATATGGACGGAGATAACGCCTTAAGGAGTGCTCTTAAATATTCTTTGATCATTTTATTTCTTGCCACTTTTATTCTTGGGATTTATTTATTCAAATCACCTTTCAAAACAGGTTTTCTTAATTACAGTTTCAATATCGCAAATGCCTTCATATACCTCATCGGTGGATCGGCCGGACTATATTTCCGTAAAAGGTTGAGTGCGAATCAGGCACTATATAAATCAGTGGTATTTTTAAGTTTCGGTTTAATAATGTGGGCGACGGCATCGCTCGTCTGGAGCTACTATAATATAGTATTAAATGTCGAATCGCCTTATCCGTCATTTGCGGATGTGTTCTATCTGGCGTTCACATTATTCGCATCTATGGGAGTGTTGAGTTTATTAAGCTCGCTGAAAGCCCCCATTACCGCGAAAAATATCATCGAATCCGCAGTAATCATGATTTTCACCTATATAACTATTGTTGCTGTTATAGCACAACCAACACTCTCCGACGAAACCCCCTTTCTTACCACTTTTTTCGACTTCGTATATCCGTTAAGTGATGCATTTATTTTTGCCTTCGCTCTGATCGCAGTTAATATAAGCAGCGAAAAAATTCATAAGCCCCTCATGTTTTTGCTTGCCGGTCTCCTTTTACAGGTTGTTGCCGATCTGCTTTTCAGCTACCGATCAATCAACGGAATATACTGGAATGGCGACTTTTCTGATATGATTTTTTGCGCGAGCGGTTTTGTCCTGTCGGCAAGCATAATTAGCCTTGTCGGCAAAAACTATAAGAAATCGGATCTATGGCTATAACCGAAACATCCTCCAAGAAGCGCCCTTCTTATTTGATCCAATATTACATTACTGCGGTATTGCTTATTTTATTACTGATCTTCAATATTTTCATATGGCAGATTGTGAAAAACCAGCTTGATCACGCTGCCGAAAAAACCGAACAGGAAAAAATCGAGATAGTCGCAAACAACATGCGTGTCTACATGCATGAATATGAAGAGACGGCTATCTTCGGCAGCGTATATCTCGGAAATGATCTAATAAGCCGAAAATCTTTCGACAAATACTTCTCCGACACTTTAAAAACACATGGAAAAGAAGCGCAAGCGATCAGCTCTATACTATATGTAGAAAAAATTACCGATCTTGAAGAATTTAAAAAATCGATATCCAAGAATGAAGAATTCAGCTTGGATGAAAAAGCTTTTTATAAAATTACACCCTATGAAACTGTACCAGCCTATGTAGTCAAGTATGTATATCCATTTGAAGAAAACCGGTTATATCTGGGTTACAACACCATTACCGACGAAGAGCAATCAGTCGCGATGGAAAAATCATCAAGTAATAATAGCCTCGCAGCCACCCGAAAAAGGTCCTTCATAAACAAAGATCAGATCGTCATCTACAACCCGGTCTATTCGCATACAAACCCGACGGAAATGAAAGGATATGTAGCTGTTCTTATAGATCCAAAAAGACTTTTTCAGGATCTGGAATCGATAGGCGCCGATGCTCCTTTTGCGGTTTATGAAGGTAAAATTAATGCGTCCGATATCAATAATAAAGAATTATATTTTGAATCCGGTTTCAACCCACTTAAGGGATTGGTGAAAACTAAAGTCAATAATATAGTCAAGCATGTCCATTTAGCCGATCAACCACTTACATTCATTTTCACGACACCCAAAAAACCCACCCTGCCGAACGAACAACAGTTACTACTCAATATTCTGCTTCACGGCGGATCGGGCATCATATTCATACTCTTCGTCATTGTTAATCTGCTCATAATTACCGTAAGTAAAACAAAAAGTCTCAACAATCCGCAGTCAAAAATACAGAATTAATTCTTCGGCTTATTTAATGGGAGAGAAAACGAAAAGGTGGCACCCTTGCCTTTATCGGAAACCACCCAGATTTTCCCCGAGTGCATATCGACTATCGATTTTGAAATAAACAGGCCGAGTCCGGTTCCCTTCGAACCCTGCTCAAGCGGTTTTGCCACTCTATAAAATTTCGTAAACAGATGCTCCTGGGCCTCGGGCGAAATTCCTTCACCGGTATCGGTTATATGGGTGATTAGCGAATTACTATCTGATTCAAAAGATATTTTAACTTTTCCTCCGACCGGGGTATACGCTATTGCATTGGAAATAAGGTTCGCTACCACTTCGTTAACGAGTAACGGATCGGCAGATACTTGAGGCAGACCGGCTTCACTCTTTTGAACCTTAATGTCGATCTTTTTTTCCGCCGCCTGATTGGTAAGCTCCGCAACCGCCTGATCAACAATCTGCATCCAATCAACCGCCTTAAGATGAACCGTAACCCGGCCGCGCTCTATTTTGGACACGCTCAGTAAATTATCTATAAGGGCATATAATTTTTCAGCCGATAATCCGACACGTTTTATCATTGCGAATTCCTCTGAATTTTTTTTCTGATAATCCGATTCGAGAAGAAGCGACATGTACCCTCTAATCGAGGTGATCGGCGTGCGCAGCTCGTGCGCCGCGATCGAAACAAAATCCAGCTTCATGTCCTCAAGCTGCTTTTCGCGCGATATATCTTCAAGAATTATAAGTCCGGCCAAATCAAGACCAGTGTCGTCAATAGAAGTGATTGTTAGATTGACTGCTGTTTTAATGTCGGAGCCACCGCCGATTTCCATATCCCTTTTTTCGATCGTATCTTCTCCGCTACTTCCCAGTGATTTTATGAGCGAAGCGGTATCGAGCTTGCCCTCATGGCTCTCCAGATTTATAAGATCGAAGACACTTTTCCCGATTAAATCGGATGCCTGCTTTCCAAGAAATTTTGCTCCGGCGCTATTACAGATGTGAACATTGAATTTTTTATCGTAAACCATAATCGCGTCTTTAAATGATTCGATAGTTTTATTGAGAATATCCCGCTGCAGTGTTACATCTTGCAGTTTAAGAAGTTGGGTAAGATCGTTAACGACACACACGATTCCTCCCAACCTGCCCTGGTCCATGACCGGTGAAGCTGATATCTGTACCGGAATTTTAATGTTTTTATCAGAGATAAAATCGGTTCGTATCGACGCTTCTTTAGCATCGCTATTAATCAGCTTGATGATATTATTTTGGAAGGCGTCGCTATTGCCGCCTAATAATTCTTTGATATTACGGCCGACTAAAGCATGGGGCGTGTAACCGGTTATTCTGGTCACGGCTTTATTAATATATTCAACATTCCCCTCCCTATTTATTGCAATCACCATATCTCCCATCGTATCGACGATATTGGAGGCGATTGCCGCAGAGTTGACGGAAAAAAGGTTATACCTTAATATGCCATAAGCCAAAATACTGCCCATAAGAAGAACGGAGATAATTCCGTCGGGTACAACAAATATCCTCAGTACTACCGGGAACAGACTCAAAAAAATGACATCGACAACAACCTGAGCAAACAGCGACATCGCATAAAGCCGCGCCTGGATCTTGCGATTGTGGTCCTGAACTTTCTTTGAATAAATCAGAAAAAGTATGATGGAGCTAAAAACTACAATCTGTATCCAGCCGAAATAAACCGGCCCCCATAACGGACCTTCCGAAAATCGCCACATCATGTTTACCATAAAAGTCATCGCAGATTCATGACTGATGACAAGATCAGTAAACAGGAGCAGTGCGGAAACAATTGTCGGAGGAATAAAAATAGCGAAACGCACCAGGCTCGATTCGCTCAGATTCTTCCTTTCGGTAAAAGCAAAAAGAAATCCGGTGAGTGCCGAAAATGAATAAGCATTCAGGACAAAAAATAACGTGTACCAGAAAAGTGCATCGACCGAAGTGGCGCTTATGCTGCCCATAAAATCCATAAAACCGGCGGCTAATGAAATAGCGAGATAGATCAGAAACCAGATATTGGCACTGGATCTGGATCGCAGGGTATATATTTTATAAAATAGAAATCCGTACAGACTGAGTCCAAAAACCGGAATTATCGCGTAGGGGTTGACTATATAATTCATGACGTGCATAGCACAATATAAAACTATCAACTGCACGGACAAAAAGCAAA
>CAYYYG010000030.1:8836-13458 GCA_964476135.1 uncultured Gammaproteobacteria bacterium
TTCATGACGTGCATAGCACAATATAAAACTATCAACTGCACGGACAAAAAGCAAATAACTTTTATACAATCATTGCTCTCAACAGCATTTACGGTTGCAAAAAAAATATTGTTGTGTAAAATTATTTTTTCGGCACATTAATATAACGCGGGTTCGTAGAAAGTAGTCGCCCCATGAATAATTGTTTCCCGGCTAAAAAGCCTGTCAACGGTTTCACATGTGGCGAAGCCTCTCTACGAATCGTTCATTGGTTTCTCCCGCCTTTCTTGGTCTCAAGTGATTGGCGCTAATTAATTCTTTATAGAAATATAAAGATTTGATTAGCTGTCAATCACCCCAACCGGGATAAGGGATGATTGTCAGCTCAACTCACACTTGTAGTATAAACTTTCAACAGGAGAATCCATCCAATGAACAAGCAAATGCCCGACCGGCTTAATATCAACGGTACCCAATACGTCCGTGTGGATTTGATTCAGCAGAATCAGCAAAATAACAACAATCGCCGCGCCAATTTGACCTCAGCGGTCAATACGATTGATGGCCAAAACGGCATCACGATCAAAATCTTTGCTGGTACTGACAACCAAAGCCGCCGCCAACGCAACAGGAACCAACGTAGCCGCCAGGGCAACAACAATCGCCGCGCACAGTAGCGCGAAGAGGCCGTCACTAGCTAACTAGTGACAAACACCGACTCAGGAAGAATTTCTGAAACCAATCCAGCCCGTGTGGATGGTCGAAGACTTTCTTTCCTGAGTCTTCATCTTTTTATCTTCACGGATATTTTTCTGCTATACTTGTCTAAATTTTTCACATAACAGCAATCTCCAGATTATGGGAAACGAAAATAATCGTAAACGCAGCATCGAACATGTATTAATAAATAGTACGGAATTTGAAATATTCGACCCCCGAAACACGATTTCAAGAGAACACCTGCCTACTTCATTCTCATTCCCGAATTTAACTCCCATCATCAATAACATTTACTGGCACAGCGCCAACCGCCAGGCAAATGAGTCTGAGGGCACGCAGGGGTTTCCGCCCGCCGCCCCGCCGCTACTTGACAAGTCAAGACCTTTAAGAAGAACCCGTGAAGTGGGGGTTAATATATACAGATCCCGGGTAGGTCCGACTTATGCTGCGCCAATAGTAACAGGTACAAACACAGATCTTGAAAGACTCGACCAGCAGTTATTTTCACTGGCAGAAAGTAATAATTTTCCTGCAATACAGGTACATAGCCATCCGGAAGACTATTTAGGTTTTCAATCTTTAGGTGATTTTTCGGTGCAACTTCTCCAGTATTCTTATCAGGATGCAGGAAACCTGCCGCTTCTTAACGCAAGCTGCGTCATCGGCGCCGACGCGCAGGTTTTATCCGTAATGACCAAAGAATCGTATGACCTGATCACCCTTGGGGATGAACTGGTCGATTTTCAACAACCCTGGAGAGATAGATTCAATATGGCCAGCGACGATCTTGCAGAAACCGACCAGATTCGTGTTGAGTTAGCAAAGTACGTTGGTGCCTGGATGTACTTTTCAACCAATAAACGTGATTTTATCTCAATGCCGCCCGGTCAGATTGTCAGGCGTCTTCGCTCTTTAGAACTTGATCGACTAAGAAGAGGAACAAAAACCAATTTCGCTATGGTTTAATGATGGTACAATAAAATATGCCTTTCAAATTTTCACCCCAATCTTTAAAGGTGATCGATAAAGCTTTTATTCTTTCGCTCACTTTTATATCAGGCATTCTTCTTGTATACCTCATCCAACCGGACAAACCGAAAAATACCACGAATACTGTGGCTGCCGGCCGGCCCACGCCAAAAAAAGAAGTCCTAAGCGACGCCGGAAGGATCAGATTTCTTCTTGAGGATGTACATGCCGCAACCGCATATAAGTACGACGCCAAAGACGACCGGGGAAATGGATTGGACACGATAAAAGTAATCCAGACCGGTAGATCTGAATATTTAGGCATCTATCATTACCGCAGCGATAACCGATTTTTTCTTAAGCTGGCAGAATCCACAAACCTTATGGACTGGAGCTTTATTACCGATCTAGACACGGACGCCTCCATGGGCGACATCGCCACTTTCCCCGAAGGAGATTTTCTCATATCATATGAAAAATCAAACGGACCGGACAGCTTTATAAATGTCCGTCATTATAATAGTATCGAAAAAATAAAAAAGGGTGAATTTTCAAAGGAAGTCGCGCTTCCACGCAGCCTCTCGCAGACAAACGAAGGCACGCCGAACTTCATAAAAATCGACAAGTCCCCCTTCGATAAAAAAACCGGTCAGCAGGATTGGGAAAAATCAAAGATCAGCATCGGCTTCCACTATTACACAGGAACGGTGGACAAGAATGCAACCGGTATCCTAACCGAATTCACGACCTGGAAAACAAAAAACAATTCAAGCGTGAATGATTATTTCGGCAAAATAGAATACAAGGGAAACTATGGGGACCGAGACTTCTTCAGCTATACCACTTCAAAGGGCACAAAAAAACAATTCGGCCTATATGAGGCGCAGAAAATAAAGAACGACTGGGCCTCCTGGCGCTCGTTCCTGGTCGACATGACAACAAGAGAATATTTTGAAATCGAACTTTTTACGCATGCCGGCAGTGCGGCAGCAGGCAATCCTACCATTACCGCCTTGATTCTGCCGGACGGAACTCCGGGCTACTTCGTAAGCTATTATCTATTTGGCGAAGGGGCGGCACAGGGTGAAGCGGGAGAGCTTATTTTCTATACCGAAAACGAAAACATATCAAAAGCCATACCGCGAAACGAGCGGCCGCCGGCACCCACCCAATCGCCAGCGGTCACCTGTACCTGCAATACGCCGGGCGGCATCGTACCAAATAACGGTTTTACCTGTTCCGATGGCGACTCGCGCTATTGTGCCGTTAATGAGCGCTGCACCGAGGCGTCCACTAAACCGTCATTTCCCTGTGCTTTAATTGACGGAAAATCCACCCCCACCCAATCGCCCACACCGACAACAAAAACCACAACCTCTCCTACACCTACTCTCACCACCACAAAATCATCGCCAACCTCAAAACCCGCCTCAACTACCGCGCCCGCAAACCCGACATCAACACCTACCCGTGCTCCCACTGCAACCAATACCCCGGTACCAACTGCCGTAACAACCTGCACCTGTAGCACGCCGGGTGGAACTGCTCCCAATAATGGCTTCAGCTGTACCGACGGTACCAACAGCTATTGCGCGGAGAATGAATACTGTACCAACTCCTCCATAAAACCAGCATGGCCGTGTGCTACATCATCCCAACCGACGGCAACGCCAACCCCGGGGCAGTCGATAACATGCACCTGTAATACACCTGGCGGAACAGTACCAAACAACGGCTTCAGCTGTACCGACGGTACCAACAGTTATTGCGCGGAAAATGAGCACTGCACGACATCGGCAGTCAAGCCGGCTTGGCCGTGCGCTGCCAACTAAAGTAGGTTAAAATAGCTTGATGCAAAAGACAAAATCCAAGCGCAACAAGACGCTTACACTTTCGCCCTCAGAATATAAACTATATTCGCAGCGACTAATCCAGCTTAAACATCCGGTGTCACCCGAAGAAATCGAGGACAAAATCGTAAATCAGGACTTATTCCTGGCGGCTGATTTTTTGCCCGACTTATGGGTTGACTTGATGATTGTTGATCCGCCTTATAACCTAACTAAAAATTACAACGGTAAAATTTTCCGGGCGACTAAGGAGTCGGTATATTCAACCTGGACGGAAAATTGGGTAAATAAAATAATTAAGATATTAAAGCCTGACGCTTCAATTTATGTCTGCTGCGATTGGCGAAGCTCGAATATAATCTACAGCGTATTAAAAAAATATTTTATCGTGCAGAATAGAATAACCTGGGAACGGGAAAAGGGCCGCGGCGCCAAACGCAACTGGAAAAACTGTTCCGAAGACATCTGGTTTGCGACAGTCTCAAACAAATATTACTTCAACCCGGACGCAGTTAAGCTGAAAAAGCGGGTGATTGCGCCATACCGTGACGGAAACGGCAAACCGAAGGATTGGTATAAGTCGGAAGACGGAAATTACCGCCTTACTTATCCCTCAAACCTCTGGACCGATATCACGATCCCATTCTGGTCAATGCCGGAAAATACGCCTCACCCAACCCAAAAACCGGAAAAACTGATTGCGAAGCTGATTCTTGCCAGTTCAAAACAGGGTGACATTATTTTCGACCCTTTTGCCGGCTCCGGAACAACTGCCGTTGTTGCCAAAAAGCTTAACCGACGCTTCTGTACTATGGAGATTGAAAAAGAATACTGTCTTATAGCAGAAAAAAGAATCGAAGCCGCAAAAAAAAACAAAACAATCCAGGGATATTCAGAAAGTGTATTTCTCGACAGAAACCTCGCCGTGAAATAATCCTATAGTATTGATATATCCTGTAATTACTGCTATAATTGAAAGACTTTTTAATCAGAGCACGCGCTGCTCTGCAGCTAAGAGTAAGTACATTAACATCTACGGTTTACGGAGGGCTGCGGATTGAAAAAACATAAAGTGTTTTTTCAATTTGCAGTCTTCCGTGTTGA
>CAYYYG010000031.1:0-1487 GCA_964476135.1 uncultured Gammaproteobacteria bacterium
CGGTGCGCTTCTTATTTTGGAAACTATATATGCCTGGCATCAGTATTCCCGCCACTCAGATTTTTTTAATGCTATCTACAGGAATGACGGGCAAAAGGAGCTGATAAGTTATCTTAAAAATTCCATCCCCGCCGAATCTCCGGTGATTATGCCGGTACAAAATACAATGCCTCTTTATTATCTTTTTTATATGAATGACTTTGATAGCTCCTACTCGACCAGGTTTGGTCTTGATGCACGTATAAATAAAATAAGGAATGTCACATTTTACGATAATGAATGTCCGACGAGGAAGTTCAATGAACTGAAGCCGCCCGAAAACTTGATTATTGTCGATAGTCATAATTGCCAGTTTGACCCAGAGAGATTTGAGCTTGTCGTATCGATTCAGGGGAGAAATCCACTTCTGGCGTTCAAGATTTTGAAGCCGATTGCTGCAACCGTGAAGCCTTGATTTTTCTCGATCGAATGCCTAAATATAAAAAATAGGCAACATTAAGAGATGTAAAAAATAATATAATATTGTGCTTCATGATGATTTTATCCTCGCTGTCCCAACCTCCAAGTCTGATGTAGGGGTAATAGGAAAAAAGAAGTCCCATCAGAAATATATTCGTGCGATCGATTATTCCTTCAAAGGCAGGGAGGAATATGAATAGTGTTAGAAAATACCACGGCTGTATTTCCGATTTAAATGTGAGCCAGGCGAGTATTGCGATCGCCAAACTCAGTGAAAACCATCTCATTTTGGATTTGTTTTTACTAATGATGATTATCGGCAGTGTCATATATTTTATTCCGGCGGAAAGCAGAAAAAGAATCCGGCTTAATAGTTCGTTAGGCTTTTCCCTTGTAAGATAATAAAAACCTATAAGTGCAATTCCAATGCCTATCAGATCGTTGTGAGCGTTCAGCAAGCCCTCGATTATGATCAGCGGATGAGTCGCAAAAGTCACTGCCAGCCTTTTGTTGACTTTATTAAGCGACCATACCGATAACAGATAAAAAATCATAAATAATATCTTAAACAACACGTATGCAGGAAGAAATTTGCCGAAACTGAGGAATGAGGGAACGAGCGTTAGTCCCAAAAATATCGGACCATAAGGGTAAGTTCGATGAGTCCAGTGCATGAATCTGGTCCAGGGATCGGTCGGGAAATCGAGTGCCTTTTTGAGGTATGGATTCTCTCCGTAGAATGTAAGTATTTTTGCATCGAACATGTAGTTGAATAAATCATGAGAAAGGAATGGATACGACAATAATAGTATTAATGAGGTGATTAATGCGACCTTCATCGGATTATGCAGGTTAAAAACCCTGATGATTCGAAAATGTAGTATGAATAGTAGCAGAATAATAATTATATATATAACAGATGTGACTTCGCGCCGGTAATAGCCCCAGTAAACCATATAATTCCTAAACTCAGTCCAGGCCGGATGATTGATCAGGGTTATGTTTGGGTCAACGAGATTATATGAAAA
>CAYYYG010000031.1:1587-12974 GCA_964476135.1 uncultured Gammaproteobacteria bacterium
TCCAGGCCGGATGATTGATCAGGGTTATGTTTGGGTCAACGAGATTATATGAAAACAGCGATAAGCAAAATAATAATAAAAAGTATAAAAACATCATATATATACGCCCGCTCAAATATTCGTTATGCTCGCGGCCCAAGCGGGCGACTATCAGCCGGCAGTGAGCATCTCGCAAACGAGTATTCCTCGCAGGCTAGAACTAAGGGCGGCTAACTATAGTGAACGATCCGTTTTTTTCGAGTATTTTATGGGGGATTTTTTCTACCTCCAAGTTATTCACTGCCCAGCTTCGAGTTATGACTACAAAGTTTTTTCTGTCTGACTTAAACAGCTTTACCATGGTGTTTAACTCCGGATCTTCGCCGAATGTTGCCGGGCTGTAGATTGACATCAGCCTGCGGTTTGAATAGTAAACGCATATGGGAAAAAAATCATCATCGAGATAAACCGTTTGGGTGTACTTACTCGCTGACTGGCAGATTGCCACATCGTCCGGAGTATATTTATTTGCCGGAATCACCTCTGCGTAAAATGTTTTTATCTGGATGGCTGCTATTATGAGAAATCCGGCTACATAAGGTATGAGTCCGAGCGGATTTATTATCTCCAGTCCGTATGCGATTATAATAGATATCGGGATATAGAGAGGTATCAGGTGCCACAGTTCGGTTTGTTCAGCAGTCAGAAATGGATACAACACCACAATAATCCACAAAAGAAGAAATATCGGCAGTCGTCTGGTTTTTTTTATGAATATTGCGAAAAAAAGTCCGATTATTCCTATGAACCAGATATAGTACCATTTTCTGATTCCCATATGGATGTAAAACATCGGCTCCTGCCACTGTAGCTTAAAGTACGATGCTAGGGTTTTGCTTCTTGAGCCTATCTGAAAAAAATGGTATTGAATGAAGTTGGAATAAGTTTTGTATTGTTCGTAGTACCATGGCAAAATAATGATTGCTGCCGATACGATCCCAATCGCAACAAGCCTCCAATTCTTTCTGATATTTAGCAACTTATCAAAATTTATATATAAGATGAGTGGTAGCACGGAAGCTCCGATAAGTGTTTTTGTCATAAATAAACTCGCGGCAGATATGGCCGTCAACGGAAAAAATCTGAAATCTTTGTCTGATTTAAGGGAAAAATATATTGATGTAATATAAAAAAATACAAATGCGCTGTCGAGGTTGCCTGACCTCACCCTGATTACATACCACACGCACGTTCCAAGAATCAGGGCGGCAGTAAAACCGACTCTATTTTTACCAGAGATTAGTTTTCCTGTAAGGTATACGAAGTATATTGTTAAAACGCCTAAAATCGCGGAGGGTAATCGGGTTGTCAGCTCATTTATCCCAAATATTTTATAACTTGCGGCCATTAGCCAAAAACCCATTGGCGGATGATCATAGTACGGAATCCCATTCCATTTCATGTTGAGGTAGTCTCCTCGGATAACCATTTCCCGAGAAATAGAAGCGTACCATGCCTCGTCCCAGCTTGCCAGTGTGTTATAATTTAACCTGAAGAAGAATAAAAATCCAAAAAAAATCACCAAGAGCAGGATTCCGATATTGTTTTTTATATGCGTAAAAACAACATTCATATTTTCTTACAGTGGTTAGCAGTGGCGATCCTGCTTATTCTGTTCTGCTATTTTAGAATAAAACCGATATATTTTCAAACTGTACCATATACATATGATCAGGGCAGAGATTTTTTGAAAGCAGAAGAGATAGTACGATATAGTAATCCGACATTTATCGGTCCGACAACCGGCATACAAGGATTGCATCATGGCGCCTGGTGGTATTATTTTTTAAGTGTGGTTTTTACGGTTTTCAATGGATGGCCTTCGGGTTTTTACTACGGTATTTTTTTCTTTACGTTAGTTACTACTTTGCTGTTTTTTCTTTTCCTTAAAAAGGAGTTTGGTTTTCTGCCGGCCTTTTTGTTTCTACTTATCATTACTCCGTCGCCGTACTTTATAAGAATATCTTTTTTCCCGGGGAACAATATTCTCACTCCCGGATTTATATTGTTGTTTATATATAGTGTATATCAGGTATTAAAAACAAGAAAGCTGAAATATTACTTTCTTACGGCTTTTGCATTAGCTTTTGTTAACGAAACAGAAGTGTCTTTTGGATTATTTCTTATTCCGTCATTTTTAGTTTTGTCTTTTGTATACGAAGAATTCAGGATAATTTTTCGAAATCGGAAAGCGTTTTTAATAACGTTTTTGGGATTTATGATTCCCTTCCTACCACGGCTGTTATTTAATATTAAAAACGGATTCATCGAGATTACCTCGGCTCTGCAGTTTCTTAAAACCACTCCACCCACTAACCCGCAGTCATTCATGGGCGCTCTTGGTGACCGTGGGGATCTTTTCGTGCGTTATTATAACGATATAATTTGGGACCATAGCCAGAGTATAGCGATAGCGCTTGTATTTTTTGTAATCGCATCGGTAGTATTCGGTTATAAAACTGCGAAGATGTATCAAATCAGGGCCATGGTCTATTCGGGCCTTTCTTTGTGTTTTGTTTTTATTTTTTCACTCGCCAATAAAGATAATTTTTTTTGGGACAATTATCTGGAAGGAATTCAATATTTTATCGTATTTATGGTTGTTATGGGCTTTGTATTTATTTCCCAAACCCCCAAAATGTTCAAGACTCTATTTATTATTGTCGCTCTGTATTCGACCATAATACTTACGATGTTTGTTCGCGACTTTAGCGCCGATAAGCAGAAGGTGGATCCGGTCGGATTACTGGCAGATGTGCAGACTGTAGAGTATGTTTACAGCATGGTAAAGCGAGACGACTTTTGCGTTATGATATATACACCTCCAAGAGTTCCGTACACTTATATGTATTTGTTCAGCTATTATTCGAAAGTTAAAAAATTCAAGTGGCCGCATGAAGGTATATATGAAAACTCATGCTGGTATATAGTCGACCGTGAGGATTATGAGGAAAGGGTTGTCGAATGGCGGAAAAACAACATACCGGAGAAAGCAAAAAAAACTTCCGAAAAATTAATGCCAAACGGCACCAGTGTTGAGTTGTGGACGATATGAATAGTAAGCAAACATCAGATATTTCGGTCGTGATCCATTCCTATAACTCTGCAGATCAGATTGAGGAATGTGTGAAGTCGGCTGTTCTGTTGACGGATAAAATATATATTGTAGACATGGAAAGCGATGATAAAACAGCCGAAATAGCGACTGCAGCCGGCGCTCAGGTTTTTAAAGTTTCCCGCCATCCATATGTTGAGCCGGTCCGAGAGTATGGAATAAGGCTCGTCAAAACGAGCTGGGTATTTTTACTAGATACGGATGAGCGGATGACTCTAGAATTAGCCAAAGAGATACGAGAAACAATCGCGAATGCGGATGATGAAATCGGCTGTTATAAGGTACCCAGGAAAAACATATTTGCAAGGAAACAGTGGCTGCAGCACGGCGGATGGTGGCCGGATTATCAGACCAGGCTGATAAACATAGAGAAATTCAAGATTTGGCCCAAGGCTATTCATTCGACTCCAGTAATCGACGGCAGTGTTCGACTGTTGAGTTATCCGCTTCTTCACTATTTTCACGGCGATATTGAGTCTATGGTAAAAAAAACAGTAATTTTTGAAGATATGGAGTCCGATCTGCTATTCAATGCGGGGCGGACAGTGAGTACCGCCACTTTTTTTAGGAAATTTTTCGGAGAGCTGTACCGTCGGTTGATTCTAAAAAGGGGTTTTCTGGACGGTGGAATTGGGATAATCGAATCAATTTATCAAGCTTATTCCAAAACCATAACTTATTTATATCTTTATGAAAAGAAAAAAAGCCGCGCTGTATGATCCGTATCTGGACACATTGGGAGGAGGCGAAAGGTACGTCCTCTCCATAATGAAAACACTCGAGGAGGCGGGTTACGACGTTGACATATTTTGGAAATCAGATCTTTCTAAGGATATTTTTTCAAGACTGAAAATAAATTTTCATCCGGACAGCTTTAAGACTAGACTGCTTCTTTCAGAGAATTATCTGGAAAAAATGTGGAATCTTCGGCCATATGATATTTTTCTTTATATTACAGACGGCAGTTATATACTTTCCGGAGCGAAAAAAAACTTTGTTTACTGCATGGTTCCGCAAAAAAATTTATACAATATGAATCTGGTTAACAGGATAAAGACAATCAATACCAAATTCATCACTCATTCGGACTTCACAAAAAATACATTACAGTCATGGGGAATCGAGACAGATAGGTTATACCCATATATCGATGACGTATTTATAAACGGAGAATCGGGAGTCAAGGAAAATATTATTTTGTCAGTCGGTAGATTTTTTCCCCATCTGCATTCCAAAAGGCACGATATCGTTATCGAGTTATTTAAGAAATTAAAAGAAAACGGGTCAAAGTTTAAGGATTTTAAGCTAGTTCTGGCAGGTGGACTGAAACCGGAGGATTCCGATTATTTTCATAAGTTGAAAAAAATATCGGGTAATGATGAGTCTATTTCATTTTTTCCCAACCTTCCATTCGATGAGCTGATATCTATATATAAAAAGTCGAGATTTTATTGGCACTGCGCCGGCTGGGGAATAGACGACCAAAAGAATCCGGAAATGGTTGAACATTTGGGGATCACCCCTCTTGAGGCGATGGCATCCGGTTGTGTTACTTTTGTTTACAGCAGCGGCGGAGTCAAGGAGCTTGTGAAAGATGGAGTGACTGGATACACATTTAAAACGTCTGAAGATCTGATTGAAAAAATGGCGCGAGTTACTTCTGATACAATATTGGAAGAGAATGTTAAGCTCGCCGGCAAAGAGTATTTGCAAGAAAAATTCAGCCGAGCGGAATTCCGCAGGAATGTACAATCAATTTTTATCGAATAATGATATCCGTCATCATCCCGACGTATAAAAATATAGAACTGCTTATTGATAATTTAAATAAAAATCTACCATTTTTGGGTGATTGTGAAATTATTGTGGTAAATGACGATCCGGAACGGTCGGTTCTTGCTGATCTGAAAGAATTTCCTAAGGTTAAACTTATAGAGAATAAGCTCAATTTAGGATTTGCGCCTTCAATGAATGCGGGTGTAGCCAACTCCACCGGCGATTATCTACTTTTTTTGAACAACGATGTTGTCCTGAAGGATGCCACATATTTGAGTGCGGAAAAATATTTACAAGACAATCAGAAAGTGTTTGCGGTTACATTTGCCCAAGTTGAAAAAGATAATACGATAGTCGGCAAGAATCGAATTTATTGGGAAAATGGTTTTTTCCAGCATGGCAGAGCTAGTTCGTTGGGCGGGGGTATTACGGCTTGGGCGGAATGCGGTTCGTGCATGGTCGACCGGAAAAAATTTCTGGAAATCGGCGGGTTTGATGAGTCATACGCCCCTTTTTATTGGGAAGATGTGGATTTATCTTATCGAGCATATAAACGTGGATATGAGGTTTATTATGACCCGCTTATCGTTGTTGCTCATGAGCATGAAACCACGACGAGTAAGTTTTATTCACCGGATCAGATTAAAACTATCGCATTGAGGAATCAGCTGATATTTATCTGGAAAAATATTAAGGATGGGGGGTTAGTATGGGATCATCGCATGAAACTACTGCGGCTCCTTGTCACCTCAGTTGTTAAAGGAGACATTAATGTAATTATCGCATTTGTGATGGCTTTACGTTCGATGCAAGCCGCAGCTAAAAAAAATGCCGGAAAAGACACGCCGGTAAAGATCACCGATACAAGCTTGATAAATAAATTAAAAACAGTCTGAAAATGAACTCTAAACTGATAACAATTTTTTTGGGACTGCTGATTCTGATCGGTCTTTTTTTCAATTCGTTCAAAAGGGAGGTGTCGCCTCCGTGCACTAATGCCGATGAAGCGGCTTTTTCATACAATGCATATTCGCTGGCGCAAACCGGTAAAGATGAATATGGTACCCCTTGGCCCTTAAGATTGAAATCGTTTGGTGATTACAAGATGCCGCTATACAGCTACCTGTCCATACCCTTTATTGGTGTGTATGGATTGACAGATACTTCAAGTCGTGCTTTAAATATCGTGTTATCATTGCTATTTCCTTTAGCAGTCTACCTTTTGGTGACGGAGCTTTTCGATCGTGATGATATCGGGATTCTGGCCGGACTCTTGACTGCAGTTTCTCTCGGATTGAACATTTTGGGCCGACACACCCACGAAGCTTATCTATCGGCATTTCTGTCTACGGTGACGCTTTTATTATTTATAAAGGTCATAAAGAGTACAGATATCCTTTCTGTCGTGCCGTTTTATATATCTTTACTGCTACTGCTTTTTAGTTACCATCCGGGAAGAATTTTTGGTTTATTTATTTTTTGTGCCTATGTGATAATGATGGCATTTAGCGCCGAAGGTATGGCTTCGACAAAAAAAACCAAGACAATTTTTATAAGCGGATTTATTATTGTGTTCCTGCTTTTTTTTGCGACCGATATTCTATATAAACCGGACAGAATAAAAAATTTATTATTCTTCAATAATGCCGGTTTTGCTTTGAAGATAAACGAACTGAGAGGAGAGGGAGGGTCATGGATCGCGTATAACAAAGCAACGGTAGGTTTTATGGATATAGTCACAAGACATTTGCAGTACTTCTCTCCGCAATTTCTTGCCGGGAATGGCGATACAAATACCAGATTCGGATACGAAGGGATGGCACCGATGACCATTGTTGAGTATTTGTTTTTCTTCATTGGGATCTATTTTATGTACCGCAACAACGAAAGATTCCGACATCTCCTATTGGCAGTCGTGATTGCGGCTCCTCTCGCCGGATCGCTTTCCTGGGCGGAAACATCGATCAGTCGTACTTTGTTTATGTTTATACCTTGGCTTATCGTAAGCTCCTATGGCATTGTTTATTTTTTTTACACGACCAGCAGATTCCGTTACGCCGCAGTCATTGTCATTGTCGGCTTACAGCTCTTTTACATGTATTATTCCTGGGATTTTTACTTGAATCATTATCCTAAACGAGCTGCGACAATAAGATCCTGGCAATGCGGATATAAAGAACTGGCTGGGATAGTCAAAGAAAATTACAAGAATACAGACAGGTTTTACATTACCAAAAAAAATGGTCAGCCTTATATTTTTATGCTTTACTATATGAAAGTCCCGCCCGAAGATTATCAGAAGCATGCGGGTCTAACTGCGCCTGATGAATATGGTTTTGGACAGGTGGAAAGATTCGATAAATTCGAATTCAACTTCAGCTTGCCGCAGGGTGGGAATTATATCGCTGTCGGTTATCCGGACGATTTTAACGACGCGCCGGAGTATATAAGAAACAATGTAAGTAAAATCAAAGTTGGAACGGAAGAAATTTTTTGGGTTTATAAAAGCGTTCTCTAGGACTTGAATTTTGACTGATACATTGTTTTTGCCTGTTCGTAGTTGACGATCCAGCCTGTGCGCATGACACTTCTGTAAAATCCCTGTTTGTACGGCAGTCCATTTTCTCCATAAACTTCAGGATATGCCCGATGATTGATAATAGCTCTTTCGTAAGAATCCAGTTGGCTACTGGCTATTTGAAAATATTTATCTTTGCCAGTATCCACGGCAAGTCGAATTAGTAATTTTATGTACTCCATACCCCAGTGACTCCATATGACTGTTGAGCCATATTTTGGCGCAAAGAGTCGAACCGGCCAATGCAGTTGCTTCTTACGCGAGTCGCTGTGGTATTTGAGCCCGAAAGGTTTATTTATGTTGTTGTTGCTTATATAGTCTGCCGATCTTGTCAAGTATGTACGATCGGATATATTTGCCGGTGAAAGAAATCCGGTTTGACAGGCGATAAGCCAGTCCGAGGAGTATGCGGTGTCGTCCGTACTCGAAAGATCCTCATTAAAAATACCGAGCCGATCGTTCCAGTAAGTTTTTATTATTTTTTGTTTGAGTTCATCTAGGTAAGTTTTATCGGCGTCTATTATTCCCAAATCCTGGGCAAGTTGTGTTGTGCGCCAGTAAACAACGTTGTCATAAAATGCACTTTGACGTTTGGCCATATCCTTAGTGCTTGAAAGTAAAAGGCTTTTTTTAATAAGGCCGGTATCTGTATCGATAATTTTTTTCTGATATTCCGAATAATGTCTACGCAGATCGGATCGGTAGCTGTTTAACAATTCCAGTCCGGATGCGCGGGTCTGTAAGTTGTAGTTATTTTTTGAGGTGAAGGGGTACAGGTTTTTGATTTCGGTGTCGTCTGTGAGTGTTTTTAGTGCATATAATAAACTGAAGAGCGTATCGGACGGATATGCATATATATTTACCAGAGTTACTGCCAGTGGTCCGACAGGCACAATGGTGGTTGACAAATTTTTTGATTTTGAATACGTTTGTAGGGCGTAGGCCAGCGTTTTCATGTAAATACTTTGACGGTTTGTCCAATCTGTCTGGTCGATGGCGGTTCTTCCGTCGAGTAATGTGTGATAGAAAATCCCGAGCGATCTAGGGTATAACACGCTAAAATGATCGCCTGATATGATGAACGGATTTTGCGGGTTGAAGCGGACCGAGTGTATCTCATCTATAATAGTATTTATAGTGTTTCCATTAGTTTTTATTGCTTTTGAGAGAGTGTTGCTAACGATGTGATAACCGGATTTCAGTGTCGCCAGGACGCTGAAGAAACGAGGAGATCTAACTCTCAGTTTATGTTTATATTCCAGTTTGATACTTCCATCAGGGTCGATGTTTATCCTATGTGGATCTTTGATAAGGTTTTTTCTGTTAAAAGGGTTGGTGGCATAAGAAAAAATTATGACGCCAATCGTATTTGCACACAAAAATAAAATTGCATACTCCATGGAATATTTTACAATATGGATTCCATTTGGATTTGCCATTTAAATGATATAATAAGTCTTTCTTTGAAATAGTATGAATATAAGAAATATTGCTATAATAGCCCACGTCGATCACGGTAAAACAACTTTGGTTGATGCAATGCTGAAGCAAACCAAAACATTCAGGGATAACCAGAAGGAAATGAGTCAGTCGCTTATTATGGACTCCAATGATCTTGAGCGTGAAAAAGGGATTACGATCCTGGCGAAAAACACCAGCGTTTTTTATGGCGGCGAAAAGATAAATATTATAGACACACCCGGACACGCCGATTTCGGCGGCGAGGTGGAGCGGGTGCTGAACATGGCATCGGGCGCAATCCTTTTGGTCGATGCTGCCGAAGGTCCGCTTCCTCAAACAAGATTCGTACTTAAGAAAGCGTTGGAGGCAAAACTTAAAATCATACTCGTTATCAATAAAATCGATAAAAAAGACGCCAGGGCAGAGGAAGTGATTCATGAAGTGGAAAGTCTGTTCCTTGATCTTGCCCATGACGAATCCATGCTTCATTTCACGACTCTTTATGCTGTCGGACGCGATGGAAAAGCATTTCTTTCGAAACCCGATGTTTATACCTCGGACATGGAAGGCGATCTGGTTCCTTTATTCGACACCATAGTGAAAGAAGTACCAAACAGCAACATCGATCTCGATAAGCCATTTCAGATGTTGATCTCGACGCTGGATTACGATACTTATGTCGGAAGGCTTTGTATCGGTAAGGTAGGCAAAGGGTCATTGAAAAAAGGACAAAAAATCACTCTAGTCGATGATCAGAAAGTGATCGGTAATTATGTTGCCACCAAACTATATACGAGCCGCGGATTGCTACGTGAGGAAGTTGATGAGATTATATCGGGAGACATAGTCGCGTTAGCCGGTATTCCGGAGCTGACTATCGGTCAGACTGTTACTGACCCTAATTTTCCGGAAAGTCTACCCAAAATTGTAGTCGAAGAACCCACCATTAAAATCACAATAGGACCAAACACCAGCCCCTTAGGTGGCCGGGAGGGGAAATACACGACGTCTCGTCAAATCAAAGAAAGACTCATCAAAGAAAAACAAATAAATTTAGGTTTGAGAATCGAGCCTGATCCTCAGGGAGTGAATTTTATAGTCTGTGGGCGTGGCGAGCTGCATTTGTCCATACTAATAGAAACCATGAGACGTGAAGGGTTTGAGCTGGAAATATCAAAACCGCAGGTAATATATAAACATATTGATGGTGTGGAAAGTGAACCGTTTGAAGAGGTGACGATAGACGCTCCTAAAGAATATATGGGCGTCATATCGGAGGAGTTGGGCAAAAGGAAAGCTGAGATGCTTAACGTCCTGACTGAGCGCGAATCGATGGTTAGGATGATTTATAAGATATCGAGTAAAAATTTGATCGGTATCAGAAGTTCACTTATGACAAACACTCGCGGAACGGCGGTCATGAGTACCTATCTTTTAGGATATGAGCCTCGCGCAAGCCGTATGGAATCGATACGCAACGGCGCGCTTATAGCGGTTAAGCCTGGAGTATCTATGACGTATGGGTTAACCAATGCGCAAGAGCGCGGCGCTCTTTTTATTGGTTCCGGTGTAAGTGTATATGAGGGAATGGTTGTCGGTGTGGCTTCCAAGCCTGACGATGTTGAGGTTAACGTCTGTAAGGAAAAAAAATTAACGAACAATCGATCTTCAGGTGAAGGTGTCTCCGTCAGTCTCGAACCCCCAACAATACTCAGTTTGGAACAGTCACTCGATTTTATATCGGACGATGAGTTGCTTGAAGTTACTCCGATCAATATACGTATCCGCAAGCGTTACCTTACTACAACTGAAAGGCGCGTACATAAAAGGCGCGATGATGACGGACATCGGTAATGTTGACTTTCGTACAAAAATAACCGATGATTATATAGACATTAAATGAGAATCATCGGCGGGTTTAAGTTAAATATAGCTTCTAAATTGCTGGTAGGGTTCGTGATGCTTGTCGGCGTATTCATAATATCCGACTGGTATATCATCAACTCAATCAGGTCATATTTATTGGGTCAATCCAGCAAGCTTCTCTCCGAAAAAGCAAAAAATGCATCTCTTCAGGTAGACTCCTTTTTTTCCGGTTTCTGGGAACATGGCGAAGGAATTGGGGGATTTTATCATGAGCCATTAGATGTTAAAGCAAAGGAAAATCTTATTAACGCAAGCAGATTCGTCATGAATACTGAGAAATATTTTAAGAAGATTGTCATTTTAAAGCCCAATGGCCGGGAAATAATAAAAGTGGATCGCGACATAGTCGTTCCTGACAGCTCACTTTCCTATGAAATCACGAGCGATTCATTCGATAAGGCGAAGAAAGGTGCAAACAGCATTTCCAAAATTTATTATACCTCAGAGGAGCCTGGTCCTAATCTTAATATGTACGCTCCCATAAAAGAGGGG
>CAYYYG010000032.1:0-12367 GCA_964476135.1 uncultured Gammaproteobacteria bacterium
CGAATCCCGGTTTGCAGGATGAGAACCTGCCGTCCTAGGCCACTAGACGATGGGGTCGGTCTTGACATACAGAGCGGACTGTTGTAATATTCTAACAGTTGCCCCAATAATACGCAACTTTTAGACTCCATTCGGGGCATTTTTTTATGAATAAAATGAAGCTCACCAAACATGGTCATCGAAAAATGATTGATGAACATGATGATCTGGTGAAAAACAAAAAACAAAAAGCGATTGACCGCCTTCAAAAAGCGCGCGCCATGGGTGATTTATCGGAAAACAGCGAATACACCGCCGCAAGAGAAGAACTAGCCTTTATTGAAGGACGAATCATGGAACTTGCAAATCTATTAAATAACGTAGAGATAATTGAGGAAGCACTATCCGATGCTTCTTCAGTAGATGTTGGACGTAAGGTAATCTTACAGAACAGCCATGGAACTCATGAATATCTAATCGTAGGCGAGTTCGAAGCTGATCCGATGAATAAGAAACTCTCACATACTTCTCCCATTGGGAAGGCGCTTGTTGGTAAGAAAAAAGGCCAGAAAGTAAAAGTAGCCGTCCCGGCTGGAGAAATCGAATACACGATTGTGGAGATAAAATAATAACTTCGTAGTATATTTAATTTATTATGATCTGGGTCGACCGTGAAGTAAAAAAAATAATCAGCAACCGAACTCAGTCCGAATGGGTGGATGATATGAAAACACCATCCGGTAGAGTGCATGTTGGTGCTCTCCGCGGCGTTGTGATTCATGACATGATTCATAAAACCCTATTGGAAAATGGAGTTAAGTCTAGATTTTCTTACGTTTTTAATGACTTCGATCAGATGGACGCGATTCCTTCTTATCTAGACGCAAAAATATGGAATAAATATTCTGGCATGCCACTTTTTCGGATACCCTCACCTGATCCGGCATATAAAAGCTTTGCCGAATACTTTGCGCGCGAATTTATTGACGTCTTTAATTCAATAAACTGTAAACCGGAAATAATCTGGTCCTCTGATCTTTATGTTTCAGGAAAAATGAATGGCGTGATAAAAACCGCACTGGATAACGCAGCAAAGATCAGAGAAATTTATCTTCGCATTGCCAAAGCCGACCGTGGCGCTGATTGGCACCCTTTTCAAGCGGAGTGCGAAAAATGTAAAAAAATCGGCACAACTTACACTTACAAATGGGACGGTACTTACGTTTACTACCGCTGTGACCCTAAAGCAACAAAATGGACTGAAGGATGCGGTCATGAAGGAAAAATTTCGCCATTTAACGGCACGGGCAAACTGCACTGGAAAGTGGATTGGCCGGCTTATTGGAAAGTGATCGGTGTAACAATTGAAGGCTCCGGGAAGGATCATATGTCGGCTGGTGGCTCCTACGATGTAGCCGATGCCATGTGCAAAGAAGTTTTCAGCCACAAAACTCCATACGCTGTACCTTATGAGTGGTTCACTATAGGAGGCAAAAAAATGTCTTCTTCAAAAGGAATTGGCTCTTCGGCACTTGAAGTTTCAAAAATTCTTCCGCCCGAGGTTTTCCGTTTTCTAATCGTACGCACTCCGGTTGGTACTCACCTTGATTTTAATCCTTTCGGTGACACGATATTAAATTTATTTGATGATTATGACCGCTGCCTGAACGCATATTACGACAAACAGGAAAATAAAATTACCACTGATAAACAAGGCGAGGTTAAAGCAGACTTTGCGAGGATAATTACATTGTCAGAAGTGAGAGCATTACCGAAGCAACGGCCATTTTTACCCCGATTCCGCACTATAGTCAATGCACTTAAATCAGGCAGCCAGCCTGCTGCTTTGTTTGAAAAACAGAAAAGAGCTCTACTTTCCCAGGATGAACATTCAATTCTTGCCGAAAGGATGATATATGCGCAAATATATCTTGATAAATACGCGGCAATACCAGAAACCGATAAAGCTGCCGAAGATAATAAAATTCTTACAGCAATTCAATCAGAGTTCATAAAAAAACTGATCGATAAACTGGAGAAGTCGAATTCAGATCGTGAAATGATACAGAACATCTGTTTCAGTGTATTAAAAGATAATGCATATAAACCAAAAGATGTTTTTCCAGGATTTTATCGGGTTTTAACAGGAAAAGATTTCGGACCTAAAGCCGCTGATATAATTCTGGAGATTGGATTGGAAAATGTGTTAAAAAAACTACGAGAAGCTATTAAGTGACCTCCAGATACATCTCTATCATATCGTAATACTTTTCTTTATACTTAAGTCCGCCGGGTAAGCGACCATACTCCTTAAAGCCAACTTTTTTATATAAGGCTCTTGCCGGCTCATTCGGCCCATACACGTTCAGTTTGATTATCTTCAGTCCGGATATGTTTTTTTTTGCTTCTTCCAGAGCTTTTCTGATTAAAATTTCTCCCAGGCCAATCGACCGGTATTTTTTTCTGACAGTAAGACCAAGCGAACCCACATGAAGTTCTCTTTTTTTGCCCGATAGCACCCTTGAGATGTCGCAAGCGCCTGCGAGTTCGCCTTCGGCAAATGCCATCACCTTCACGACGTCACCGAATTCATGACCTTCAAGCAGTCCTTGCAGATATTTCACTTCGGTTTCCGGAGTATTTAGTTCGCCTGAATAAATGATGTAGGTATCTTCTTTGGAGATCTCATTTATATATTCGGTGAGTGCATAAAGATCTTCCCATTTTGGATATCTTAGACTGAATGTTTGACCATCTTTGGTTTTACAATGCGCTATCTGTGCTCCTTGTATGAATTTACTCATAAGACATTATAACTAATAGCCTGTTGAAATTTCCTTACATTCCTTTATAATAAAATATGGAAGCACATCAAAGAAATTCGCCTGCTTTAGCCGAACTTCATTTCCACCTTGGCCTTTCCGTTGAGCCTCATATTTTATGGAGCATTGCGCATGAGCAAGGTATAAAACTTCCCACAAAAACATACTGGGAGTTTTACGATATGATCCGTTTGAACAAGCCCCATATTACCTGGGAAGATTATCACAAACTGTTTCACTGGACCGAAAGAATCCAGTCGTCGCCGATGGCGATTGAAAAATCGGTTTACGAAACCATAACCGGCGCTTATCGGGTAAATAATACAACACTCCAAGAACCTGGTTTCAATCCGATGTTCCGAAACCGGGGCGGCGAACACGATCTCGACCAGATAATACTCGCGGCGCTTCGCGGGATGGAGCGTGCGCTTGCGGAATTTCCGGAAATAAAAGCGGGCCTGATTTTTTTTCTAGACCGTCGACTGTCATATGAACAAAATGAAACAATAGTCAGAAAAGCAATCAAATATAAAAACCGGGGCATCGTTGGGATCGATATTGCCGGGCCTAATAAGGAAGGATTTCGTTATGAGGATTACGGCAAACTTTATAGTGAGGCGCTTGCTGCCGGATTGCACACAAGCTCCCACACCGGCGAAGACGGCACAGTCGAGGAAATGGAGCATGTATTAAAGGTTTTACCAATCGAAAGGATTAACCATGGAATAAAAGCGGCACAATCAAAAAAACTAATGAGAGAAATCGTAAAAAGGAATATTACCCTTTGCCTCTGCCCCACCTCCAACCTGAGTGTCGGTTTTATAAAAGATATTGCCGATCTAAAAAGAGTTATCCGTACCCTTTACGACAATGACGTCAAATTCTGTGTCAATACCGATAATCCGGCTATGCTCAAAACCAGCCTTAAAAAAGAAATACAACTTATACGTGACAACAAAATACTCAATGAAGATGAAATCAATCAAACTATTAAGTGGGCCTTTGAGGCAAGTTTTATAAATTTACCTTCAATAAATGGCAACCTTTATTTATGAGGATAAAATAGTGGGACGCGGAATCACGTTTGACGATCTGCTTCTTGTACCAGGCTACAGTAACTTCTCAAGATCAGATATAGATCTGACCACCAGGCTTACGAAAAAAATTACTATATCAATACCATTCGTTTCTGCTCCCATGGATACCGTTACGGAAAGCCGACTTGCAATCGCATTGGGAAAATTAGGCGGAATGGGTATAATCCACCGTAACCTCACAATCGGCGATCAGGTTGAAGAAGTCGAAAAAACCCTTGCCGAACATGTATCTGTCGGAGCGGCAATAGGTGCAAATAAAGGCTTCGAAATCCGGGCGAAAGCACTTATTGAAGCCGGAGTTTCGGTACTGCTCATAGACTCCGCCCATGGCTACGCTGATCCGATATTAAATGCATTGAGATATCTGAAAACTAACTTTCCCAATACTCAGGTCATCGCGGGAAACATCGCAACTTACGACGGCGCCAAAGCTTTAATAGAAGCCGGTGCCGATGGCTTGCGCGTCGGAATGGGACCTGGAGCTATATGCACTACCAGAATAATATCTGGAATGGGTGTACCTCAAGTTACAGCAATACTCGAAACGGCAAGAGCCGCTTTTGAACACGACGTGCCGGTTATTGCAGACGGCGGGATAAAATATTCAGGAGATATCGTAAAGGCAATCGCCGCCGGCGCATCAACCGTTATGATGGGAAGCTATTTCGCCTCAAGTGAGGAATCACCGGGTGATGTGCTTGAGCTGGAAGCGGCACAAGTACCACACCGATTCCAGAGTATTTTTAATGATAATTCGAGAAAATATAAATTCAAATCTTATCGTGGCATGGGTTCGATAGGTGCTATGCAAAAAGGCGCCGCAATAAAATCTGAGGATGAGTTCCACGGTAAAAATTATTCCGACCGGGTGCTTGTTGCTGAAGGCGTGGAAGGAATGGTGCCTGTCAAAGGATCTGTCAAAGATTTGGTCGAACAATCTATCGGGGGCATAAAGTCGGGCATGTATTACGTGGGGGCGGAAACTATTCAAGAACTACAACGCGAAGGGCGCTTTCTTCAGATTACCCAGGCATCATTAACCGAAAGCCACCCGCATAGTTTATTAATAACCGACACAGGAGGAAATTATCAATGATTATAATAATCGACTTCGGATCGCAAACGTGCCATCTAATAGGCCGCAGGCTAAAAGAAATGGGAGTAATATCGGAAATCGTGACTCCAGAAAAAGCATTGGGATCAATCGAAAAATCTAAACCCGCGGGAATCATATTTTCCGGGGGGCCATCTTCGGTTTACGAAAAAAATGCTCCCAGTATCGATAAACATATTTTCGATTTAGAGACCCCCATTCTTGGGATCTGTTACGGCCAGCAACTTATTTCCAAATTGTTGGGCGGGGTGGTTAAGCCCGGGAAAATAAAAGAATATGGGCCGGCCACTTTCTATATAAGCAGACATGCTTTATTTAAGAACATTCCGCCTGATTCTTTTACAGTCTGGATGAGTCATGGCGATGAGGTTGTTAAAATCCCTCATGGCTTCAAAGCAATCGCCCGCTCGGAAAATATACAAGCCGGAGCAATCGCAGATGATAATAAAAAGATTTACGCGGTTCAATTCCATCCGGAAGTAGAACATACCCAATACGGAACAGAAATATTAAAAAACTTCGTTAACATATGCGGCATCGAACCGAAAAATCATACGATTGACATTGAGGCGATCGTAGCGGGTATAAAAGACACCGTCGGCGATAAAAAAGTTGTGATGGCATTCTCCGGAGGAACAGATTCATTTGTCGCTGGTGCGCTTATTGTTAAAGCAATCGGCAAACAGCTTATTCCTGTATATATAGATTCCGGACTCATGCGAGACAGCGCTTTTTATAATGTGACAATCGAGTTCCCGAAACTTTTCGGGATAAAACCGAAAGTGATAAATGCAAAAAGTATTTTTCTTCAAAAACTAAAAAACATCACAGATCCTGAAAAAAAACGGAAAACTATCGGAGCACTGTATGTACATCTATTCAACCAAGAAGCGGCTAGACATAAGAATGTTGAGTTCTTGGGCCAGGGTACAACTTATGCTGATTTTATTCACAGCAAAAGCACTAAACATGCAGCGCTTATTAAATCTCACCACAACGTGGGTGGGCTTCCTAAAAAAATGAAGCTTAAACTACTCGAGCCCATCCGATATTATTATACGGACCAGGTTCGATTCATCGGTAATAAACTCGGACTTCCGAATAATATTGTTTTCCAGGAACCCTTCCCGGGGCCAGGATTTGCGGTTCGAATTATGGGAGAGGTCACAAAGGAGAAACTGGATAAAGTGATCATGGCCGATTCAATAGTCCAAGAGGAAGTTATGAAAAATAATTTAAGAGAGTCGATTTTTCAGGCATTTGCCATAGTGACAGGAACAAAAAGTACGGCTATAAAAGGCGATGGGCGTTTCTATGGCGATGTAATCGCCATACGTGCATACATAACAAAAGACCGTATGACTGCCGATATCGCCCCCATACCTTACCCGGTGCTGCAAAAAATATCTACAAGAATCGTCAATGAAGTACCGGAGGTTTCGCGGGTAGTTTATGACATTACCACAAAACCTCCGGCTACTATGGAATGGGAATGAATCGATTTTATTCTCCGGTCTGATTTTCTTCAGCTGCTGCTTTTGTGGCTAACCACTGGGCGTATAATTCATCAGTTTCTTCATCTGTTGCCGGGTTGAAAGACTCTGTTGGCAATCCGTATACTTCCTTTCCGGGTCTGAATTCATAAGTCGGTTTTTCTCCATTGAATATCTGATCTGCAAGTACATGCAATTCTGCTTTCTCTGCTTCGACTTCCGCCGCTGTCATGCCTGCCGCTCTATTTTCAGTAGACATATATATTTCACCTCCAATTTGTGTCAATTACTAAGTCACACGAGCTTACCAAACTACCGTAAAACTAAATGTGACCGCTATCACGTGCCATAATGCCACTTTCCCTATCAATAAACTACATATTTCTGATAAAATAACTATTAAGTTAACAACTCATCAGAAAATATGCTTTCAATTGATTTCATCCGTAACAACAAAGAAAAGGTAGCAACTGGCGCACGTAATAAAAACCGCGAAGTCGATGTTGAAAAAATCCTATCTGCAGACGACATGCGCCGCGAGCTGTTAAGTAAGTCACAAATACTGCGACAGGAAAGAAATGTTCTTGCCAAACAAAAACCGACAGACCAAAGTCGTGAAAGAGGTAAACAAATTAAAGATGAGCTGAAACAAATAGAGCTTGATTTGGCCAAAGTCCAATCTGATCTCGATCTTCTGCTTTCTTTTGTTCCCAATATACCGCTTGATGAAGTCCCCGTTGGCAAGGATTCCACTGGAAACATCGAAAAAAGCAGATTCGGGACTCCCCCTAAATTCGACTTCGAACCCAAATCACACATCGACATCGGCTTAAATCTTGACTTAATCGATTTGGAACGGGGAGCAAAAGTATCGGGGTTCCGAGGATATTTCCTAAAAAACGAGGGCGCCATGCTACAGATGGCAGTTCTTATGTATGTTTTTCAGAAACTGTCAAAAAAAGGTTACACTCCACTCATTGCACCCGCGATTGTTAAAGGATTTACTCTTTTTGGCAATGGTCAATTTCCCTGGGGAGAAGGTGAGGTCTATAAACTGAATGAAGACGATGCGTATCTGGCAGGGACGGCAGAAGTACCAGTGACGGCCTATTACGCAAACGAGATACTAAACGAGTCCGACCTTCCGAAGAAATTTGTAGCCTTTTCGCCCTGCTTCCGCAAGGAGGCGGGAGCGTATGGAAAAGATACAAAAGGTCTCTATCGGCTGCATGAATTCTGGAAAATCGAGCAGGTGATGGTAGGAATCAACGACATAAACGAATCGAGAAAGCTCCATGAAGAGCTGCAATCCAACACCGAAGAAATCCTGAAAGATCTTGGTTTGAGCTACAGAGTTCTGACTATGTGCACCGGCGACATGGGTGAACCACAAGTATTTAAATACGATACTGAAGTATGGATGCCCTACAAAAACGACTACGGCGAGATCGCTTCCAACTCAGTGATGACCGACTTTCAGGCTAGAAGACTGAAAATTAAATATCGAAAAAAAGACGGGAGCACCGAGTACTGCCACACTTTAAACGACACGGCGGTCCCCTCACCGAGAGTTTTGGTCGCCATTCTGGAAAATTATCAGCAGAAAGACGGCTCTGTAATGATACCTGAAGTCCTAAGGCCACTTACCGGATTCGAAAAAATAAGCCCCAAATAAAAAAATCCGCCCCTTGTTTAAGGAGCGGATTTATTTTTTATTGCCAATTATTCGACGATCAGCGTACCCTTCATTCCCTTTGCTCTATGCTGTCCGACACTGCAGTAAAATTCGAACTTACCGGTTTTTCCGGCAACAAACTCTATATCTGCCTTCTCGCCTGACTTAAGTTGTTTAGTTTTTACGTTAAACTCGTCGATAACAAAGTCATGGAATCCGTCCTTGTTATTGAATTCTATTTCGACTGTCTGGCCTTTTTTTACTTTTAAGATGTTTGGTTTATAATAAAACTCTCCGCCTTCAACCTCAAATTCTGCGGTTTTTGCATTTTCCTCACCTGAAGCTCCGGCTTTGTCTTCCTTGTATTTTTCTTCATCACCCTCTTCCTTACCTTCATCTTTTTCCATCTTGTCACCTTCTTCACCGTCGACTTTATCCACGTCTCCCACTTCGTCCGCATCCTCCGCACCCTCTTCCATTGCTGAATTTGTTTTTGGCGCACTGGCTTTTTGCCTAGCAATAAATATTCCACCCGCCAATACAACAAGTACTATAATTACTATATACATAAGCGGCGCTTTACTGGGCGTCGCAGCTTGCTGCGGACTCTGTTGACCCGAATCCTGCGGTTGTTGATTATCCATAATTGATGAAAATAATAATAAGTAACATTTTAGATCAACTGCAATCTGATTGCAAATCTTGAACCATGCCTATATCAGACTCGATATAAGATCTCCTAGCTCCGAGGTTAAAATGGGCTTTTCAGTATTAATGTCCTTTGTGCCAGCACCTCTTGATAGAGCTTTCGAAACGGCCTTTTTCACACTGGCTGCCTCTTCGCTTAAACCGAATGAGTATTCAAGCAGCATTGCTGCCGATAAAATTGTTCCAATTGGATTTGCGGTATTGGTACCAGCGGCTTTGGGATAAGATCCGTGAATTGGTTCATACAAAGACGTTTTCAGACCGATTGAAGCAGAGGGCAGCATTCCCATAGATCCGGTTATCATCGAAGCCTCATCGGTTAAAATATCGCCAAACATATTTTCGGTAAGAACAACGTCGAATTCGGAAGGTCGTTTTATAATCTGCATGGCCGCGTTATCGACAAACATATATGTCACTTCAATATCCGGATATGATTTTGAAAATTCCTGGACAGTTTCGCGCCAGAGTCTTGATGTTTCGAGTACATTCGCTTTATCAACGAGGGTGACTCTCTTCTTTCGCTTAAGTGCAAGATCGAAAGCAACTTTAGCCACCCGAAGTATTTCCTCTTTAGTATAGACACAGGTGTCAAAAGCCGTTGTTCCGTTGTCGGACCGACCTCTTGGTTCACCGAAGTAAATTCCTCCCGTCAGTTCGCGTATCACGATAAAATCCACACCCTTTATAACCTCCTCTTTAAGTGTGGATTTATAGTTGAGACTTTCAAACGTATTGATCGGGCGGACATTTGCATAGAGTCCAAGCTGTTTTCTCATTGCGAGGAGTCCTTGTTCGGGTCGTATTTTGGCTTTAGGATCGTTATCAAATTTCGGGTGTCCTATGGCTCCAAAAAGTATAGCGTCCGATTTCTCACATAATTTTTTAGTAACGTCAGGAAATGGACTTCCCGAATCATCGATTGCTACTGCTCCAATAAGAGCTTCCGTAAAATTAAATTCATGCCCAAATTTTAGAGCGATTTTTTTCAAAACTTTAACTCCCTCGGCAACAACCTCCGGTCCGACTCCATCGCCTGGCAACAACGCAATATTTTTTTTCATTTTTTAATAAAGAAAATAAAGTAATATCAACATGTCACCCCCGCGAAGGCGGGCTATAATCCCACGAAGTGGGAGATCTATATAATACCATCTATGGATATCTTACATCCACACATTTATTTTTCACACACTTAATTTCTTTAGTACTAGGAGCTCTGTCGCAATCATATATGCACTTATTCGCGCCAATTTTGTTGTATTTGTCGATACCCGCCTTTATCCAACTTAAATCTGCGTTTGCGCTCACCAGATTATAACAGCCAAAAGGACAACCGGCATCTATGTCCGCAACAATGCAGTTGTCGTCGGCTGCACAATAGTTTGCATTCGATAACGCATTCTTAATTTGTTGCTCAAGCACCTTCGGGTCGCTCGAGTGAACTTTCGAAGGGTCAAGTGTGGGCCTGATAGATGAGCATTTCCCCGAAATGCATCTTATCTGACCAGTTTCGGGCGGCTCCTGACACTGAATCTGTGGCTCGCATTTTTCACCCGATCTTCGATAATCTTCTTCGGCCCTGACAAGATCATCAGCTGGTACATGCTTATTTATAAGATAAAAACAACCGCAGTATGGTTTAATATCCGACAACATGCAGTCATCATCCTTGGAACAGTTATTAATAGCGGCATAAGCGCCGCCAACGGCCTCTTTTTTCAAACTGAAGACGACATCACCCTGCGAAAAATATTGTATAAGGAAGTAGCCTATTCCAACCAAGACTAATAGCGTGAATAATGAGGTCATGATTGAAAATATAACTTTCATATTATTTGCTGTACAAGCTGGTACGGTTATAAATTTTAAGTGTAAAATGGCTTACTATAATAGATAAAAACATTGAAACTACGAAAGTAAGCGGTGAAAAGACATTTAGAATGTAGAATACACTCGATAAAGGTCCGCAGGGTTGCCTTACCGATATAGTGACCGCAGAACTTATAAGCGGTGCATAAATGTATGGTAAGCAGGCGGCGCCAGCCACACCTATCAGGACAAAAAAAACTAAGAAATAGAAAAACATATATAACCCGCGTAGTATAATATTTGCTTTCCGTGTATTTTTCATTATCGACTGGAAATAGAGAAATCATTTTTCCTGTTCCTCTCAAAAGATTCTATTTCATTTTTCAGGCTCAATATATAGTCTACATCATCATAACCATTCATTATACATATCTTCTTATATTCATTGATTTCAAATTTCTGAGATACACCAAGGTCATTAACTTTCAGTATTTGGCTTGGTAGGTCGATCTCGATGATGAGGTTGGGATTGGTGATGGTTGCGTCAAGAATTTTCTCAAGCACCTGGTCTGTTACAACAATCGGCAGCAGACTATTATTCAAAGAGTTATTCTTAAATATATCGCCAAAAAAACTCGAGATAACTGCCCTAAAGCCGTAATCCACAAGAGCCCATGCCGCATGCTCACGACTTGAACCACAGCCAAAATTTTTACCCGCTACCAAAATCTCGCCTTTATAGGCTGGGTTGTTCAGAATAAAATCTTTAGGGGTGCCGTCGGAATTGAAACGCCAATCGCGGAATAAATTTTCTCCAAACCCCTCACGCGATGTCGCCTTCAAAAAACGAGCTGGAATAATCTGGTCAGTGTCGACGTTTTCAGTCGGCAGAGGTATAGCTGTCGACTTAATCTGTGTTAATTTGTTTTTTTTCATAGTTATAAAACCTCACGCGGATCACTGATAACACCAGTGATTGCTGAGGCAGCGGCCGTTAATGGTGAGGCAAGCATTGTTCTGGCACCCGGTCCTTGCCTTCCCTCAAAATTTCTATTACTCGTTGAAATACAATATTTTCCGGCCGGTATTTTATCTTCGTTCATGCCCAGACACGCCGAACATCCAGGACCACGAAGCTCGAATCCGGCAGCTTCAAATATTTTATCAAGCCCCTCCCGGCGTGCCTGCAGCTCAACTTGCTTTGAACCGGGCACCAAATAAGCAGTTACATGTTCCGCTTTCTTATTTCCTTTGAGAATTGATGCGGCCATACGGAAGTCTTCGATCCGGGAATTGGTGCAGCTGCCGAAAAAGACATAGTCTATTTTCTGTCCCAGCATTTTTTGGCCCTCGGTTAAACCCATATAATTAAGAGCCTTTTCCAGATTGCGTTTTTCGTGTTCGTCCGTCAAGTCCGATTTTCTGGGTACCTTTGCAGATACTCCAATTCCCATACCCGGATTGGTGCCATATGTAATCATCGGCTCGATATCGGCAGCATCAAATTTTTCTATGCGGTCAAACTTTGCCCCTTCGTCTGTCGGTAGCGTTTTCCAATAGGAAACAGCCTCTTCCCATTCTTTATCTTTGGGCATAAATTCGCGCCCTTTCATGTAAGTGTAGGTCGTTTCGTCCGGAGCGATCATGCCGCCGCGAGCACCCATTTC
>CAYYYG010000033.1:0-12010 GCA_964476135.1 uncultured Gammaproteobacteria bacterium
GTGGACCTGAGGGGAGTCGAACCCCTGAGCTCCGCAATGCGAATGCGGCGTTCTACCAACTGAACTACAGGCCCTTATTTGTGCGTTCTATACTTTCCGCACGGGTTATAGGTGCTTCAAGTATAAGCGCTCATAATCCTTTTCTCAAAATATTCGAAAAGGATACGATCGCTTTACCAACTGAACTACCTGACTTTCCACCCTGTGCACCCGGCGAGAATTGAACTCACATCCTAGGCTCCGGAAGCCCATATTCTATCCGTTGAACTACGGGTGCAAGTTAGTCAAAAGTTAAAAGTCCTAAGTCGAAAGTCCTACAACAACTTCGGACATCGGACTCCGTACTTTGCACTAGCTAACAAATAATAGTATTATACCAAGTCCAATCCGGTACCAGCCAAAAGATGTAAGCGTATGCCCCTGCAAATACTTCACAAACCACCTAACGCCAATTGTTGCCGAAATATATGCGCCCAAAAAACCTGCCGCTAAAATGATGAAATTCGGTCCCTGGGAAAGTATGTGGCGCATTTTGTACAAATCGTATATCGAAGCCGCGAGTATAGTGGGAATCGCCAGATAAAAAGAAAAGAGCGCCGCCTCATCGCGCCGGTAACGCAAACCCATAAGCCCGAGCATAACTGCACCCGCCCGCGAAACACCCGGCACAACCGCAAATGCCTGGACTATGCCTATAATTATCGCCTCCCTGTTGGTGAGTTTATCGAGAGATTTGTCGAGTCCGTATTTCGGGAAAATATATTTTTCGGATAGTATAAATATATACCCAACAATTACGAAGGCGCCTAGAGTAAGTAAACCAGATTCAAAAAATACATTTTTTATAACTTTATACAGTCCGAAGCCGATAACTGCGGTTGGAACGAAAGCAAACCCGATCCGAATAAGAATCTTTGGGTTTTTTTTCACTTCCCGAAAAAATATTCCGGATACCGCTAATATGGCGCCCGCCTGTATGAACACCTCAAAAAACTTCACAAACTCACTCTGTCTCAACCCGAGCATGTTGGCGGTAATTAGCAAATGAAATGTCGAGGAAACCGGCAAAAATTCCGTCAGCCCCTCGACTATCGACATATAAAACGCCTGAATTAAGTTCATATCATGATTATCTCATGTTAGTGATAAAATATAGTTATGAAAATCGCCCTCGTGCACGATCAGCTGCAGGAATTCGGCGGGGCCGAACGGGTACTTGTCGCTCTAAAAGAAATTTATCCGGACGCCGATGTTTTCACCTCTTTGTATTCTCCGGACAAGCTCGGGATTCATGCGAAACTGGTTGCTGACTGGAACATACAGACTTCATGGGCGCAAACAGTACCCGGAATGAAAAGATTCATATCGCCGTTGCGATTCATTACGCCCTTAATTTGGGAAAGTTTCGATTTTAAGGGCTACGACTTGGTGATAAGCTCCTCCGGGGGACACATGTGTAAAGGTATTATCACAAGACCCGAAACACTTCATATATGTTACCTGCATCATCAGCCGCGTTATTTGTATTACTACGAAACGGCAGTGGAGTGGCAAAAATATCTGCCAGTAAAAATATACGGCCATTTAATAAACCACAATCTGCGGCTGTGGGATTATTTATCGTCACAAAGGGTTGACCGGTTTATCGCCAATTCGGAAGAGACAAAAAAAAGGATCGCCAAATTTTACCGTCGCGACTCCGAAGTAGTCTACCCTCCAGTTACCCTGCCGACGGACCATTATGTTAAGCACTCCGGCCCCGAACATACAAAATCGCATCTTTCGGACAAATACTACGTGACAGTTTCACGACTGGCACGGGCAAAACACATCGAAATTCTCATAGAAGCTGCCAACAAAGATAAATTCAACTTAAAGATTATAGGCCGTGGTCGAGATGAAGAACGTTTGCGTCAAATGGCCGGGCCGACGGTTGAGTTTTTAGGCGCAATAACCGATGAAGCATTACCGTTAACAATTGGTAACGCGGAAGCGTTTCTTTTTGCTTCGGTTGATGAAGAGTTTGGTATAGCTCCGGTTGAGGCGATGGGCTATGGGTTGCCGGTTATCGCATTTGCCTCAGGCGGTGTGCCGGAAGTAGTTGATGATGAGGTGAATGGATTTCTATATCATGAACTCTCCGCCGACTCTCTACTTTCTGCCCTGCATAAATTCAAATCGCTTCATAAAGGAGCTCAGGAAGATATGCGCCGACACGCGCGCGCCAAAGCCGAATCATTCGGAAAAAGAGTGTTTAAGGAAAAAATGGAAAAATTTGTCAGTTCACACTTAAATGCCCGAACTGCCCGAGGTTGAATCGATCAGACTATCACTTCATACCAGCTTGACCGGTAAAACGATTGCCGGAATAATTGCTCTGGTCCCAAAACAGCTGTCTGGTGATCATATAAAAACAGCAGGTAAAAAAATCAGCGCCGTTCAAAGAAGAGGTAAAGTGGTAACTATCCTTCTCTCAGATGATTCCTTTATAAGTATTCATCTAAAATTGACTGGTCAGCTGCTATTTTCGGCAAATAAATCGAACGCGGTATTTGACACTGCAATTCCCCTTGCCAACACCAATAAAATGCCCGGAAAATCGACCGGCGTAATCATAGAATTCACCGACGATTCAGCACTGTTTTTTAACGACCTTCGTAAATTCGGCTGGGTACGGATCGGCAACAAACCCGAAGGACCGGATTCTGCCGATGTTCTCTCGAACGAATTCACGGAGGATTACCTAAAAAAAATTACTAGTGCTTCAAGAAAGCCGATTAAAGTGCTACTTATGGACCAGGAAAAAATCGCCGGTATCGGCAATATATACGCAAACGACTCTCTATTCTCAGCCGGTATAAATCCGCTAAGAAAATCAAATACTTTGGCGCCCTCGGAGATAAGCAAACTATACAGAGCTATAAAAGATATTATCGATGAAGGAATAAAACATAAAGGATCTTCCGCAAAAGATGAAGTATACAGACTTCCTGACGGCTCGAAGGGTAATTATCAAAACTACTTCAAGGTATATCAGCGAGACGGCAAACCATGCCTCAAATGCACCGAAAAAATAATCCGGATAAAACAGGCAGGAAGAAGTAGTTTTTATTGCAATAAATGCCAGAATTAAATTTTATCTAGGATTATGCGATCCGTTACTCATACCTTATCGCATCAATCGGGGAAAGATCGGCGGCTTTTTTTGCCGGAAAAACACCGAAGGCAATGCCGATTATGGAGGAAACGCCAAGTGCTAGAACCACAGTTTGCAAATCTATATAAGCCGGAAAAATCGACTGAATGAAAAATACGATAACAAAAGCAATCGCAAGCCCTAGCGCCCCTCCAAATACAGAGAGCAATACCGACTGTACTAGAAACTGATATAAAATATCGCCTCTACGGGCTCCAATTGCCCTTCGGATGCCGATTTCCTTAATTCTCTCGGTGACGGTGACATACATGATATTCATGATCCCTATACCACCGACAACGAGCGATATTGCGGCAATTGCAACCAGTACCACATTCATAATTCCGAAAATGGAGCTGATCGCGTTTAAAATTTCAGTCTGTTCGACAACGGAAAAGTCGTCTTCTTTATAGCGCCTGAGGAGCACCTCCTCGATCTCGCTTTTGACGGACTTGAGGACTTCTTCACTTTTTGCTCGAACAATAAGAACCGGAAATTTCTTTTCCGTGTTGAATACATAGGCCGTTTTGTACGGCATGTATACAAAACCGTCAAGATCGGGCCCGCCGAATCCCCCACCCCCTTTGGCCTTCAAAACGCCAAGCACCTTAAAGCTTTGCCCCTCAATTTTTATATTCTGCCCCAGAGCTCCCTGAGGGCTCCCGAAAAGTTCTTTCGCGACTTTCGGGCCGACGACGACCACCTTACTTCTTTTATCAACCGCCGTTTTTTCGAAGAGCTCGCCGTACTCAGCCTTAAGATTCAGCGCCGAAAAAATATCAGACGTGCTTGCATACAGATCGCTAAAATAAGTATTGCCTGCACCTGCGGAAGTGACGGACTTGGTATAAACCGGCAGCACATAATCGGCGTTACGAATACGTTTGAGATTCAATACGTCACGCTCGTCGAAACGGATGCCGAATCCGGCTTGTCCGCCGCGGAAGCTGCCGTTCTGAATTACTTTGCCGGGAAGTATACGAAGCAAATTAGTTCCCAGATCTTCAAATTGGTTCTGAATATATTTTTTCAAACCGAGGCCGAAAGCCATCAGTAATACAACCGACAAAACACCGATAAGAATTCCAAGAGATGTCAGAATACTTCTTCCTTTGTTTCTCGAAAAATCGAAAAATGCCGATTTGAAAATAAAAAATAAATATTTCATGTGCTGCTTTCGACTTTACCGTCACGAATTTTTATCATTCTGTTAGTCTGTGCTGCGATATCGGCTTCATGTGTAACAATAACTATAGTTCTGTTTTCGTTTTTGTTAAGAGATTTGAGCAGCTTCATGATTTCATCGCCTGTTTTAGTGTCCAGATTGCCGGTCGGCTCATCGGCAAGTATAAGCTTCGGATTCATGATAAGTGACCGGGCTATTGCGACACGCTGTTGCTGACCGCCTGATATGCGATTGGGGTATGATTTTTCTTTCCCGGCCAGTCCAAATTTTTCGATAAGCTCAAGCGCTCTTGTTTTCGGATCGTAATCAAGCTTATTCCGGGCGTATACTGTCGGCAGCATAATGTTTTCTATTACTGTTAGCTTGTTTATTAAATTGAACTGCTGGAAGACAAATCCCACAAACTCGCTTCTTAAAGTGGAAATTTCATCGTCATTCAGCTTGCTGACGGCAATATCGTCAACCAGTACTTCTCCTCCCGATGGCTTATCGAGAAGTCCGACTATATGCATGAGCGTTGATTTTCCGGATCCGGAAGGGCCGGTGATTGAAACCAGCTCCCCCTTCTTAACTACGAGTGACACATCTTTGAGTGCTGCAAAAACGGTATTTCCGTCGATATGGTATTCCTTACGAACATTTTTTAACTCAAGCATAGAATTATTAAAGGAGTTTACTCGATAACAATTTCCCCCTCGCTCAAACCCGAGATGATTTCGGTATCAGAATCAAAAACCGCGCCCGTCTTAACCTCTCTTTTTTCCGACTTCCCGTTTTTTATAACGAGAACATTCTTTTTATCATCTTCTACTTTTATATAACGCGTCGGCACATAAATTACATTGTCTTTTTTTCTCATAGTGAAACTTATATCACCCGTCATGCCTAGCTTATACATCAGCCCATTATTTTCTCCCTCAAGCGCTACCTCGACTTCATAAACCGTGCCCGATTCGTCGGTTTTAGGTATAAATGCCACGCTTTTTATAACACCTGAGATTGTCGACTCCGGATACGGATCAAGTGCGATATTACCTTTCATGCCGGAGGCCAGCTTCCAGACATCGGTCTGATCGGCAGTTGCCGAAAAATACACTGACTCCGGATTGATGATATCGAAAGTTGCCTCGGCAGCTGTAATATTTACTCCGGGGTAAGGCGTGCTAACATGAACCACGATTCCATCTATAGGAGTTGAGAGATAGGAGTATTGGGCTGCCAAATTCTGAAGCTCAACATCAAGGACCGTATTGTTAAGATCGTACTGAGCCTTTTCAATCGATCGTATCGCCTTATTCTGAAGATCTTTAGATAATCCTCCAATATTCACGTCACGATTGTCGTACTTGGTCTGATCGAAATCCAATCGTGTTTTTGCGTAAGTATTTAAATATTTTTTAAGCCGCATCTTCACATCGCGCTGATCAAGTGCGGCAATTCCCTGATTGCTTTTTACATAATCACCTTCTTTAACACCCACCCAACTAAGTAAACCCCCGGACTGGAATTTCAGATTAACGCGCTCATGAGCATCAATTTCACCGGAAAGCGACAGTATTTCTTCAAGAGTATCTTTTTTTACTACATACCCTTCCTCTTGCAGTTTGGATGCCTGACTTGCCTGACGCTGATAAAAAAAGTAAGCAACACCGACCAAAACAAGCAGTAAAATCAACCATTTGATCTTAAAAAATCTTTTCATAATTATTTAGAAATATGGGCTCCAGTCCCCTATTGGCATTTTATTATATATAAGAAAGTCCCATGTATACAAATATATTGCAGGCATTAATAATGCTAGGACTATAATAAACTTCCGTGAAGTAAAAAACTTTTCATGGGCGATGCAAGCAATTGGCCAAATGGGTAAAGTGTACCTCGCAATATCGCGATGCTGGACAAAGAGCGCCGCAATAAAAAAGAAAAACAAAAAGTAGAAAATACTTCTCTGCTTAATATTGATTACAGAAAACAACGCAGTGAGATATAAAATGTAATAAAAAATAATATCTTCAAGCCAGGCACTGCCCACCCATTTTGCTGCAGAATTCAAGGCAGAAAACGGATACGGCATCGGAACAACTCCTCCGGTATGAAAATAAGCGAAGAAATCACCGTATTGAAGTTTATAAAATAAAAATACTGTCAACAATCCGGCTGGAATAAGAAGCAGCCAGTAATATCCAATCGCAAACCAATTTTCGGACTTTTTAATCCGATGACTGAAAAACTTCTCTGCAACTACCGCCGCATAGGCGAAAAAAAGCAGCACCCCTGGAGTTTTGGTCGCCGCGGCGGCAAAACCTGCAAGACCAGCCAGGAAATACCTTTTTTTTTCAAAAAAAAGCAGCGAAAGCAGCACAAATAATATAAACATAGTTTCTGGAGCTCCGATTGTACGGACAGCCAGAAATCTGGGCAAAAATAAAAAAACGGATGCCAAAACCATCGGGCGCGAGGTCAGTTCGAATCTTCTTAATAATTCGTAAAATACTATTACCAAGAAAATTGTAGACACTAAAGTGACAAACAGCATCGAATACGGATATCCGAAGAGAGGTGCGAAAATCCTGATTGCAAAAGGAAAAACAGGCAAGTGAGCAGCGAAGTATTCCTTGGTTAATGGTAGAGAAATGATCAGTCCTTTTCCGGGGATATCTATTTTATTTGGATCATAAAGAGTTTTTGCAGGAATAATATACAAAGGTCCGTCAAAATTACCGTATAAATAACTCATGTCCGATGAAGGTATCTGCAGTCCGATCCAGCTGTTGCTATGCAGCAGGAAAGGAAGCCAAACAAACAGAGTACTTAATAAAACAAGAAAAATTAAGGTAAAATAACTACGTGTATGAGTCATATATATAGATTCATAAATATTTTAACAAATAATAAGACCGCAACCGCCTTAATGATCGCGGCGGCATTTTTAAGGCTGTATAAAATCGGCCCTTTCATGACATTCCTATCCGATCAGGGCCGTGACGCTATCATAGTTAAGCGCATCGTCACATTCGAACACTGGCCCGCGATTGGAGCCCCCACATCAGTTGGCCATATCTTTTTGGGACCGTTCTACTATTATCTGATCGCGCCGTTTCTTTTTTTCAGCAGATTGGACCCGGTTGGAATGGCGGTTGGAATGGCGGTTATCTCACTAATCGGTTTGTTACTATGCTACCTGATTGTATTGAAGGAGTTCGGGCGTGCCGTTGCGAATACATTTTTAGGTCTGGCGGTATTCTCAGCCGTGCTTGTTGAGTACTCGCGGTTTTCCTGGAACCCAAATCCGCTCCCGTATTTTGCCTTTATCGCACTGTATACATGGCATCGGGCGCTAATTAATCACAGTATGAAGTGGGCTATTTTATCGGGTTCGGTTTTCGCACTCGCGCTACAGCTGCATTATTTAGCAAACTTGCTAGCACCGACGATGATCATCATGTATTTATTCACCTTATTACGATCTAAAAAAAGAAAAAAACATTTATTAACACTTCTTTGCTATCTTCTTGGAGTTGTCGTGTTCTCCTCACCGCTGATACTATTCGACCTTAAACACGGTTTTCTTAACAGTAAAAGCTTCCTGGCACTCTTTTCGAAAACAGAAGTTTCCTCAGGCGGAATCTCGATGTCAAGAATCATCGAAACTTTGGAAGCATTTGTTTCGCCGGCGATAAACTTGAAGGTCGATGAAAAATTCGTATACTTCACAATATTCTCTTTAGTCGGAATCTGTATTTACATCTTAAAGTCCAAAAAACACAAACTTATCGCCACACATGCTGGAACGATCCTATTGTACTGCATAGGCTTTTCTTATCTGGTGAGCTTCCGCCATCCGCATTATTATATGACTATTTACTTAAGTTTATACCTAGTGCTGTCTTATGTTCTGGTTCAGCTATCAAGAAATAAATATCAAGTAATCGTGATCACCGCAATATTATTGGTTTTTGCTTATATTAACTCGAGCCGTTATTTTTTCCTGAAAAATGAACCGAACAATCAGGCGGCACATGCAAAGCGTTTAGCGCTGTTCCTAAAATACAAAATCGGAGGTCAACCGTTCAATGTAGCGACATGGCCTATAGCCTTTTCAGAAGAGCCGTATTTATATTTCCTGGAAGTAGAGGGAATAAGACCGGCAAACCGGGAATTATCTGAAATTACCAGTCAAATGTATGTATTGTGTAATGAAGAGCCATGTAGTATAATAAATTCACCGTCCTGGAATATCAATATGTTTGGTCCAGCGAAAATAGCCTATAAGTGGAATATAGAGGGTATCAATATTTACAAGCTCGTACATGAAAACTAAGACTTATTCACTCATTCTCCCCTGCTATAACGAAGAGTCCAACCTGCGAAAAGGCGTACTTGATATCGTGGGTTCTTATACCGAATCCGACGAGCGTTTTTCCGAAGTGCTGATCATAGACGATGGCTCCACCGATGAATCAAAAACACTCATTAAAAAATATCTTGAAAAATATCCAAAATTCAGACTTATAGAAAATAATCACACCGGTAAAGCATTCGCTATCATAAGCGGTATCCGTGAAAGCAAAGCTGATTATGTTTTCTTCTCCGACTTCGATTTGGCAACACCAATTCGCGAATCAGAAAAACTTTTCCGGGAGATAGATAAAGGTTTTCATGTTGTGATAGGTTCCCGAAGCACCAATAGAGCAGGCGCACCGCTGGCGCGGAAAATACTTGCGACCGGATTTATGATAACCAGGAACGTGATGATCGGTCTTCGTGGAATAACCGACACCCAATGCGGGTTTAAGATTTTTGAACGCAATGTGGCGCTAGAAGTAATTGACAAGCTCCAAGTTTTTAAACAGGAACATACGATAACCACACCTTCGGTAAGCGCCGGATTTGATATTGAATTTTTATTTATTGCAAAAAGGCTTGGCTGCAAAATTAAAGAGGTCCATGTTGCTTGGAGACATGTAGAATCAAAACGCGTAAGGTTTGTCAAAGATGCAGTCGAAACACTCAGAGATATTGTAAAGATCCGGACAATTGATTTTATGGGGGGCTACAATTTTTCAAAAAAAAAATATACGGTAGACGTCTTATAGGTCTATTGATTGTCTGCCTGTCTCTCGCATATTTATCAGTAAAAATTCTTCCGCATTATCGTCTTTTTCAAGAAAACTATAATAGTTCAGTATTTCAATCAAAATATAACAAATCTCAGTGGATGGTCCCGAATTCCACCAAACCTATATCTGATATAGATCTGTACACATACGCCGGATACAGATATGTGCAAGGCGAAAATCCGATAATGATCAATCCGGAAACTCCTCCACTTGGGAAATATATTATCGGATTATCCATAATGTTGTTTAACAATCAGAGAATCTTAAATCTGATTAGCGCCCTGTTGGTTTTGCTACTTATATATTTACTGGCCTTCGAATATACCTCCTCGGAGCTTGCAGCTTCATTTGCATTGCTTCTTACTGTCATAAATTCACTTTTTATCGATCAGATAATCGAGTCTCCGCAGCTGGATATATTCCAGGTTTTATTTTTGCTATGCGTTGTATATTTTCTAAAAATTTACCGGTCCAACGGCAATTATCTGCCGCTCATACTCACCGCCGTTGCAATCGGCTGTTTTTCATCGACAAAAATTTTTCTACTGAACTATGTTTTTATCGCGGTTACCATATTCATTTTCTATCTTTTCGACTCTAAATTACGAAAACGCATAATTGCCGACACTTTAATTATTAATGCCATAGCCCTTGGAATTTTTACTGCTACATATACGAGTCTTTTTTTGCATGGCGGATCGTTTTGGCGTTTTTTGGGGACTCAGAAGTGGATTTTTGAATTCTACAGCTCTTCGAGGATTGATATGACAAAACTTTATGGGAATTATGTCAGTCTAATTCTATTTAACAAGTGGCGGTTCTGGAGCGAAGGTTATCCGGTCATTCAAAATAAGGAGTGGAGCATTGTCTGGCCGATCGTATTTATTGTAGGCATATTGTCGCTTATATACATATTGGTTAATCCGAAACTAAGGTCGATCACGCTGTTTCTGTGTCTTTTAACGATAAACTACAATATTTATTTATTTTCGGTGCCCGTTTTTCCGAGATATCTATTACTGCTTTTTATCCCTCTGAATATTACCATTGCAGTACAACTACATTCGTTTGTAAAAAAATATGCAAAAAAATAAACCTAGTCATCAGTACTATATTCCTGCTTTTATATTCGGACTTTTAATATGTATATATGCCGCGACAATAGGCTTCAAACTAATTAACGATCCCCGTCCTTTCGTCGACTGGGACGAGAGCATATATATGGAGGTCGGCCGCGAAATGATTAAGAATGGATCGGTCGTGCCGCAGTGGTTAAACAAACCTTGGCTAGAAAAACCCCCTCTGGTTCCATTCGTTTATGGCTTAGTCGCATTGCTGCCATACCGACCTGAAATTACGACCAGAATTTTCAGTTTGCTCCTTTCTGTTTGCGCGCTGATACTGATATATTTATGGGCAAAAAAAACATTTCACATTCTTAAAGCACCCGTGAAAACTGCAGAATGGTTGGCTCTATTTGTATGTGTTATAACAGCTATTAATCCGGTATTCATAAAAAGGACTCAAGAAGTGAATACGGATGTCTGGCTGCTTATAGGCTGGCTCGGGTACCTTCTTACCTATCCGAGATTTTGGACTTCTCTGTTCTTTTTATTTATAGGAGTTTTTAGCAAATCACTGCTTGGGTTTTATCCGCTTGCCCTTACACTGGCAAATGAATTGTATAAATATTTACGTCATGAAAATCGCAATCTGAAAAATACCCTTATATTATCCGGAAAACAGCTTGCGATCATGATGATCTGGTATTTCATAATGATCATCTTATACGGCACGGATTTTATCGAGGTGCACTTCGTTGACCACATGCTGCGAAGAGTTACCCAGTCTATCGAGTCACACTTCGGTAAACGCACATTTTACTTTGATATTTTGGTCGAAACCTATGGCTGGTATCTGATTCTGTGTGGATTGACGATAGCTGTCGCAATCTATAGATTTGCGAAAGACAAATTATCAAATAAATTACTCTACTTACTTTTTTTCTTACCTTTCTTTATTTTCCTCAACCTTACGAAGACTAAAATCGCCTGGTATATCTATCCTGTAGTACCTGGTGTCGCAATGCTTCTTGCGTACCCACTTACGCTACTTCGTGACAAATATTTAATTATCACGATGACGATTATCTTGTCGACAGCAGCCTGTTATCAGGGATACTTCAAAAACAAAATACTAGCAGTTCATTACTCATCGGAAAATCCTAAATACAAAGTAGCGGTGCTTGCCAGAAAGGAATGCCGGAGTCTCCACATGCTCCTTGACGGTGGAACCCGGGAAATGTTTACGACTCTTGAAAAATTGAATTTATTGATTTCCACTTCGTTTGTATACGGTAATAACCCGGCGATGATCTATTATTACGGGAAGCCAATAAAATTTTATAAAAACGCTACTGATTTCAAAAATCAGATCCGAAATCTTAAAAGTGGCGAGTGTGTGACGATTGAAAACAAAGAGATTGAATATGTAGGCGAACTATCAAAA
>CAYYYG010000034.1:0-11576 GCA_964476135.1 uncultured Gammaproteobacteria bacterium
TGAAAAATAAAGAAATGCTATTTAATATCAAGTAGAACGCGTTGTCAGAAGATCGGCAATTGAACGGATTACCAAACGACGTCTCGCCATGAACCCGGAAGGAAAAGGCGAGGGGGAAAATATCCTGAGAGAACTCATGTGGGCAAGATATTTTGCTAACGGTTCTTTAGGGGAAGAGGATATTATCAAAATACAGTCGATAATAGATTCATATCTTTATCTTAAGAAAAAACTTATAACCGGCCGTGATTCGGCAAGCAGACACTACCTCTACCAGTTTATTATCGAATTACTGACTTGCGAAATAGAGGACACGTTAAGCCCAGATACAGCCGCCCGTGAATCCGCGTTCACATACTTTATTTACCAAACACTAAGAAATAAGGTAGAAATTACAGGTATTAAGGAAATTCATAAGGATGCTTATTTTCTTGCCGCGCTGGAACGATCTTACAGAAAAAGCGATGATGCTTATACCAGATACCATTTATTCACCAACTTTTATCAACCGCTCTCCAGATATACCAATGACGAAATTGACGGAATGCTTACCAAACTGCCTCATATTTTCAGAAAAATTGATGATCTGGACAAAAATCCATATGCGGAAAAAATGAAACAATTTATCAGAAAACAACTGCCAAGTTATCTTATTTTGTACGATATATTAAAAACTAAGCCCAAAGAAGCATCTCAAATAATTTCAAATAAACAGAAACTATGGCAGGAGGTGGATATGACCTGCCGGGAAAAATATCAGCAGTCGGGAAGCAAACTCAAGGCGCTCGCTATAAAAAGCTTAGTATACATCTTCATAACTAAAATGCTCTTTGCGATAATACTCGAGTATCCTATATCCCTATATATCTATCATAAAGTCGAACCGACCTCGATTATTATCAACAGTCTTTTCCCGCCATTACTTATGCTTTTTATTGTGTTATTATTCAGATTGCCAGGAGAAGACAACACAAAAAGAATATACCACCGGATAATAGAAATAATAAATATAGACAAATCTTTTGAATATCAGAAAGTCGTGAACCTTGCTAAGAAAAGTAAAGAAAAAAGACCGACTCTCGCTTATGGTTTCACTATTTTCTATTCACTTACTTTCATAATCACGTTATTCATCATCAACAGAGTCCTGTCGCTTATAAATTTTAACGCTATAAGCCAGGCTCTTTTCATATTTTTTGTAAGCGTTATAACGTTCTTTTCTTACCGAATTAAACAGGTGGTGCGGGAATACCGTTTGATCCAAAAAGACTCTACACTGGGACCTGTAGCAGATTTTTTCTTTATGCCGATAGTTTCGATTGGTAAATTTTTCAGTACCCAGATAGGCAGACTTAATTTTTTCATCATAATATTCGATTTCATCATTGAAGCACCATTTAAGTTGCTTATTGAGATCGTGGAAGAATGGATCAAGTTCGTGAGAATGCGCAAAGAAGAGCTTACATAATATAATGAAATATGACGGAATTATTAGTAAGCTACTATATTTTGATGTTTTTTCTCTTGTCTTTATATTGGAGTTACACCGACCCGAGGGGAATTAAAGAAAGGTATATCAGCTATTTAAAGTCAAAAAGGCTTTTTTTCAATATCATAGCCGCAGCACTTCTTATAACCTTTACGAGCCTCACTTTAAATTTCCGCATTCCTTATTCATATCTGGATCCCATATTAGCTACGATCGGAATCATAATAACTCATTTGGGGGTAGTACTAGCCGTATGGGCAAAAATTGTTATGGGAAAAAATTGGGGACCTCCAGCATACAGTAATTTTCACCATCAAATCAGGCTGATTACCACCGGGCCTTTCAGGTATACCCGTAACCCAATTTACCTGGGTCTATTATTAATGTTTTGCGGGATGTCGATCAGTTTTGGTAGTTATTCGATTTTCCTCATGGGTCTGATATACTTGGGAGTAAGAAAGATCGTTGCCATAGAAGAAAAAAAGCTGAAAAAACAATATGGAGATGAGTACGCGAAATATTGTGAAAAAGTACCCCGATTCTTGTAGTTTTTTCCGTCTGCTTATTTTATATTTAATTTAAGATATGAAATTCATTGGTTATCTTTATCATTCATGGGTGAGATACGTGGCGGTATTTATTATGCTGCCGATGCTGATTACCGCATACATCGTTTATAAAAGCGATCTTGAAATACATGCAAGAAAAAATTACGGCGGAGTAAAAGTGATACCTTCAGCTTGGGTTGCGGATGGTAATAAATCTGTATCAAGTTATGCGGTGACTATTTTTCCATCAAACTTCAATAAACAGAATGCTCTCATAATCACATACGACCTGCATGGTCTCTGCTTATTGGGCGGACAGGCGGCAAGCATAAGTTTCGAAAGAACAAAAACGAACGAATCACATCAGATTTCACTCGCCAACTATGGAAAAAATTGCTACGAGGGTGAACAGACCGTTTCTATTCCTCTTACCGATTTCGGACCTGCCGAGAAAATTTCCACCTCTACTAAGTTCAAACTGTCATTCTGGTACCAATCACCTTATAAAATAGACGTAAAAAACGTACTTTTAAGTAAAATTTCTATAAAACCTCAGCCAAAATTGGTCAAAAAAACCACATCGATCAAAAAACAAATAATGCCACAAACTAAAGAAAGCACCCAAAGTGGAACCGTCGCTTCGATCAGGACGGTAAAAAACACCAACTTCCCCTGGGATATCCGCAGTGTATCATCTATGAAGGAGACTAAAGATAAGATCTGCGGTCAGGACGACGATCGGTTTATAGATAATTGGGCAAGTAAGGCTGCTGAATTAGGCATAAACTACATCTCTATCGAAACCCCGTATGACAGCCCCGAATGCGGCGATTCCATAAAATACACTGAAAAATGGATAAACGCAGTTAGGAAAAATAATTTGTCAGTATGGCACAGGCATATGCCGCTCGCATTCGAGGGAATATACGATGTGACCAAATCACCGGAAAACGATTATCTGGGTGTTATCGAAAACTATATAAAAAACCACCCGGATTTTTTTAAAAAGGGCGACATATTCACTCCCATTCCAGAACCGCAAAACGGAGGAATAAAAGGAATTACTTATTGTCCCAACTCTATATGCCAGTTCCAGGACGCCGAACAGTTCAATGCATGGCTTCGTGATTCAATCCTGATTTCGAGAAAGGCATTTGAGGAAATCGGACTGAAAGACGCCATAAAAATTGGATTCTTCGGATTCGACGGATTCGTAGCCTGGGGAGATAATAATCCGGATTGGGAAGGGATACTTGAAGACAAAACAGTCGAGCTTATGGGTAATATAACCATCGACCATTATCCGGAAATCGTAGATGGTACAATGAGCGAAGATCTTGATGAGCTGCAAAAAAAATACCCGGACATACCAATAGTAATTGGAGAATGGGGAACTATTTCGGGAGACAATAATATCGAACAGATAAAAACATCCATGGGAGCGGCAAAAAGAAAAGGCGTGATCGGATTTAATTACTGGCACATGGGAATAGGCGGGAACGAATCATTGCTAAACACGGATCTTTCAGAGAAAAATTCCTTTCAAGCCGTCAAGGATATGTTTTACAACCAATAAATGAACATCGGTACTACTTTCAGCCATAAACACGCATCATATTTAGGCCTCAACCCCCAAGAGGGGCTAAAAAAATTAATTTCGATAAACTTGACCCCAATCAGATTATGCTGCTACTGGAATGAGATTCAGCCAATGAAAAACAAATGGAACTATTCAAAGATCGAATCATTAATCGAGATCTGCGAGGAAAATAGGCAAAATATCGTACTAACAATAGGCATGAAAGCTCCCCGATGGCCGGAGTTTCATATTCCAGACTGGGCTAGTGTTCAGTCAAATGAAATTGAAACAAACTGTTCGAATTTTGTAATTAACACAGTCCGCCGCTTTCAAAAATATAAAAGCATCACAGCTTGGCAAATAGAAAACGAACCTCTCGACCCAAGCGGCCCAAAAAATGAAATCGTCGATCAGGCTTTTCTGGAATCACAGATCAAATCGGTAAAGGAAATAGATAATCGTCCGATCATGTTGACAGTATGGGCAAATACCTTTAATTCGAGAAGCTGTTTTAACAGTATCCTACATATGTGCGATATTATTGGATTAGATATATATTTTAAGGTGCCCGGACCCGGCATATATTTTGGACCCGAAGGGGGAGTTTTAAATATTAAAGAAAAACTAAAACACTGTAGTCGACCTGTCTGGATTACCGAATTACAGGCAGAACCATGGGAAAACAGGTGGACCAAGATCAGGAACGGAAGCATGAGTCATGCAAAACTGCTGGAAAATTTTAAACAGATAGTAAATTTGGGTGCGGAAAATATCTTACTCTGGGGAAGCGAATTTTGGTTGAAAGAGTCGGAACAAGGGAGACACGGCTATCTAAACACGGTAAACAAAATAATATATCAGACAAAAGCTTAATGCTGTTGTAATCAGTTCCGGAACCTGCTATTTATTAACTACATGGAGTTTGAGCAAATACTCAAAATTTTATCCTTGATCTCATCCTTTGGTCTGATATTTTTTTCATGGCAGAAATTTACAAGCAGATTCGAAAAGTATTCATATTCCATCTCCCAGCTTCTGTTTTTATTACCTATGGTGCTAAACTTTGATGAATCGTTAGCAGATACTTGGGCGAGGCATTTAATTTTCTATACAGCTCAAATTACCCTCTTCTTTTTCTTAAATTCCTTTATAAACTTTAATGAAAATAAGCAGAACTTTACGTCTAAAAATTTAACGGCATTCACCGTAGTACCGCTCGCTGCAAGTAATGATAGTAATATCTTCAGATGGTTCAGATATATTACAGTGCAAGGGATAGAGCACTTTTTAGCATTACCTTTACTTTTTCTTACAGTCACGATGGTAAGATTAAAAATAATAAATATCGCGCAAAGCGCAAAAAGAAACTTCATAAACTGGACAGTTATCGGAGTATCAACTTTAACTATGATTCACGTCGCTGAGTTTCTAATTGAAAGCCAAAAATTGGTTCATGTAGAAGAGTCTACGTTTGAATTACTGGAACACGGTCTGTTTTTGGTCGGAATTGGGTGTTTTTTTATCGCTGTGTTAAAACTGTCCGATAAATCAAAAATAAACAATGAAAACCAGATATAGCCGTAAATACCGCTTACTTCTCATGTCGACTTTGTCGTTGATAACTATCCTTATAATGGTATTCAACTACTACTTTTTTACGAAAGTAGACCTTGTCGAGACTTATTTCGCCAATCCGGACTCGGTCGTGTCGACTGAGGTAGTTATTCAGCAGTTAAGCGATATAAAAAAAGCCTCGTTCAGTTTTATAATTGCAACATTAATACTGATATCTACAGCTCTCATATATTTAATTTTTACATCTTCATTCGCTATAGAAGCTATTCTGAAGGGTATTCAAAAAATAGACTCAGGTGATCTTGGTGAAAAAATAAAACTGCCGACGGACGATGAATTTAGCCAAATAGCCGACTTTTTGAACGAAGCCTCCGAACACATGTCTATCAAGCAGAACGAAATTCTGACTGCAAAAGAAAGTGTGGAAAAAACCGTTCAACAGAGAACTCACGAGCTGGCAGTCGAGAAAAACAAGTTGTCTACTACTCTAGCATATGTTATGGATGCAGTTATCGCTGTAAATAGAAATGGTGTCGTGCAGATATTTAACTCAGCCGCAGAACGAATTACAGGGTATACAAGCTCTGAGGCCACAGGCAAGTACATTGAATCTTTAATAACGGTTCATGAAAAATCAGTTCTTATCCCATACGTCAGTTACTGCCCCTCGACCACTCCGGATCAGTCGGGAATTTCTTTTAACCGATCAGAACTTCTGCTTACGGCAAAAAATGGACAGCAGATATATGTCGATCTGACAACAGCGAGAATCAAACAGGATAAAAATGGCGATCTTGGTTGGATCATAACTCTACATGATGTTTCGGCTGAAAGACAACTCGAAGAGATGAAAATAGACTTTGTGTCTATGGCTGCTCATGAACTAAGAACACCTCTAACTTCAATCAGAGGCTATCTCTCGATATTTATGGACGAAAACGAAGGAAAATTCGACGAAACCCAAAAACGGTTCCTCAGTCGCATACAAATATCAACCTCTCAACTACTTGGGCTTATAGAAAATCTACTCAGCGTCTCCAAAATCGAAAGGGGAGTATTTGCCATAAAAGCAGCACCAACCGATTGGATCAATACCGTAAGGCAGGCGATAGACAGCGTAAGTGAACGGGCCGCCGACAAACAAATATCGATACTCTTCCAGCCACCACAGGAGCCGATACCTCAAGTACCGGTTGATATCGTACGCATAACTGAAGTTCTTGATAATTTACTGTCCAACGCAATCGCATATACAAAACCCGGTGGGTCGGTAACCATAACCATTGACCATAAGGACAACTTTGTGAACACGCATATCACCGACACGGGAGAAGGCGTGCCGGCGCAAGCTATTCCCCACTTATTCAAGAAGTTCTTCCGAGTTTCTGGTAAACTAGAACAGGGTTCCAAAGGGAACGGACTTGGATTATATATTTCCAAATCCATAATCGACATGCATAAAGGCTCCATCTGGGTAAAATCGGAGCTTAATAGGGGATCAACATTTAGTTTTTCATTACCTGTAAATATATGACGGAACAAATTCAAAAGAAAATATTAATCGTCGAGGATGATCTTTTCATAAGGGAAATTTATGAATACACCTTAAAAAAGAGCGGACACCTAGTAATAAGCGCGGAGGATGGTGAAGAAGGCCTTAAAAAAGCGGAGGAAATGCCTAATTTGATACTTCTTGACATTATGATGCCTAAAATGAACGGCATCGAGTTGTTGCAAAAATTAAAGGCAAGCGAATCGACAAAAAATATTCCTGTCGTACTTATAACAAACCTGGGTGATAAAAATGTTATCGAGCAAGCATTTGAAATGGGAGCGCAAGGGTATTTGCTTAAAGTTCGCTTCGATCCAAAAACAATTCCGGGAGAAATCCAAAAATTTCTCGATGACCCTACTTACAAAATGAGTCTTGAGGGAAGTTTTTAATCTAATTATTTCTTTTATTGACGTAGAGCTCCATATGTAAATTTCTATAGTTTTCCGATAACTTTCTGTTAAAGTGCTCGGTAAGCTCCTCTTTCATTTCTAGCCACTGATCCTTTCTCTTCAGATGATCCGAATCGTTATACGATAGTAACACCCATACCCTTTTATATTTTGCTTTTAGTGAATCTATTTTCTGAATATCTGGTTCCGGTAATTCAGTGCCGCCTCCTATCGCATAATCTTTCGAAGAAATCTCGACTTCTTGTAAAGTATTCGCGGGTGGATATTTGCTGAAATAATACCGGAATGGATATTTGATATAGTATGCATAATAGACAATCGCGTCGCCCTCCTGAACATTCTTGTCTATGTATTTTGCAACCGCCTGCCAGTCACGGGTACTTTTGTTTTCGAACACATAGTGCATATACTCGCTCCCTGAATAAGATAATATTAAACGTAGGCCAAGGAAAATAAAAAGAGCAGTCAGTCCGTATTGCTTTATCTTCATGTACTTCCCTTTTTCATTGATCGCCAAAGAAAGTAACACCACAAACCCGCTCAGTGAGGAATTAAATGATTCCGGTTCATAGACCGGCTTTACGAACACTGAAAATATATATCCAAATAAAATTGGAAACACCACCCAAACTGACAAAAACAATAAGTTAAATCTTGACTCGCTACTCCCAAATAGGTACTTTCTAATATGCAGAAAGTATCCGATAATAAACAGACCAGACACAATAGTTGCACCGATGGAATCTCCAGAAATCACCATAAATCCAAAGATGAGCTGTTTTAAGTCGGGCTTCTGAATCCAGTCGACTTGATGACTTCTAAAGGAGGGTGCGATAACAAGAGGTATCAACCCGATCGCAATCGCAATAATTACGGCTATTATTTTTTTCCGGTGTTCTTTTTCCGGATAAAACCAAAACGCACTTATCAATTGCGCAAAAATGGCGAGGCCCGCAAGCATATGATTATATATTCCACCCAGATATATAACTGCCAAAATCATCACTTTCCAGTATCCAAAACCTCTATTAAGGCTTTTATATAATACAAGTGCGCCAGCGGTGACAAAAAAAAGTGCCGCACTATATCCTCTTGCTTGCCTTGCGTATTCGATAAAATAAATATTCAATAAGAATAGTAATGTCGCCAATCTTGCAACTCTGCCCCCTCCAATCTCCTTCGCAAACAAATATACTAAAGGAATAGTTAAAACACCAAAAGTTCCGGACAGAGAGCGTACCCAGAATTCAGCATCTCCCAACTTCAACCAAAAATGCAGCGCCAGGTAATAGAACCACATGTTTCCTTCTTCATACCGTAGAAAATTCAATAGTTGATGCCAATCTTTGGAGATGTATATAGATGCAACTTCATCTAAGGTGAGAGTCGAATTTCCTATGTGCCACCAAATTAAAATTACACCAAGAAATAAAAATCCTATAATATATTTATGTGCCTCAAATAATCGAAGTACTTTCATAGAAGTATTATACATTACAAAAATACTATAAGTATATATGGTTAACGACTCTTGCGCTTTTTGAAAGTAAAATTAAGGAGCAATTTCGATATGATAATACCGACTACGGCACCGGCCAAAACATCCATAAAAAAATGACAGTAAAGATACACTCTTGATAATGATATTAACGCCGCGAGTGCATAGTAAAAAAATTTCCGTTTTTTATCAAAATGGGAACATATGTAAGCACTCGACCAAGCAATAGCAGCATGCGAAGAGGGAAAACTAAAATCGGTTGGACAATCATAAAATGGGAGATCCCATATTATCCATGGTCTCGATCTTGCGACGATATTTTTCAATACAAATTGCACAAGTAGGGTGTTAATTGCAAAATTTGAGAAAAACAAGAGTGTGAAATAGTGGTGTTTTTTTTCTTCCCACTCTATGTAAAATGTGATAATAACTAGCCATACGGCAAACCAGATTCCCTGCATAGATAAGAAGGAAAACAATATATCTGTATAATAATTTCTCTGAAAAATATCTGAGATTATTCGTGTAAGGAAATAATCAGAGGATACAAGCATGTCTGCCATAAAATATTGTATACGCATTACGTGAGGTAATCAAAACTATATACATACACACATAATATGTATTTTTCTGTTGATAAATAGTTACTTATTGATTATAATTTGGGTATGGATTTATTCGAGGCTCTTAACATTCCTTCTTACGAAGTTACGCTTGTTGTAAAAATTGTAATCGCATTTGTTGTAGGTACTATAATCGGTATAGATCGTGAAAGGAGCGGTAAAGCAGCCGGAATGCGTACACAGATGCTTATTTGTGTTGGATCCGCGCTTATGGCAGGGATTTCTGTTCATCTGGGAGATAAATTCATTCCTTCAGATTTAACTCCTCGCCCTGATCCGGCAAGACTGATGGCGCAAATTGTTACGGGGATCGGGTTCGTCGGCGCCGGAGTCATATTAAAAAGTGGACAAAGGGTTACCGGAGTTACGACTGCGGCAACATTATGGGTTACCGCCGCAATAGGCATTGCAATCGGAGCCGAATTTTATTTGGCCGCTGCAGCAACGGCCATATTCGTGCTACTTCTTGAACCGCTGGCTCAGCTCCAATATAGGTACGGTCTAAAATCACATACTTTTTTGCTCCAAACAGATTCCAAAAACCAAAAACTTTTAGAGACAGCACTTGAAAGCTTGCTAATAAAATACAAAATATCAGACACTGTTGGAGACGACATTCAATACCTTATTTCCTCAACCGAGTCGAAAAATCAGAGACTCGCAAAATCCTTATCCTCGATTCCATTCCAAATAGAAGAAGCAGAAGAGTAAACTATCAAATCCCGGACTGCCAATCCTTAATAAACTCGAACGGATATATGAGCATAATTATATTCAGTGTAAGGTTATCACGAATAATATAAGCAACGAATATTTCCATTATCAAAATAAGCAATAATATAGCCCATACCTGCAATTTATATGTCATGAAAAAACCACTAATCATCGCGGCAATATCGGCTACGGAATTTATAATGCTGTCTCCATAATAATCGAGAGAAATTGTTGCTGCACGATAACGATTTATGACCAAATCGGTATTCTCGAAAATTTCCCAGGCCGCCTCGACAAGCGTAGCTATAAATAATTTTTTCCCAAGAGAAAGCTTTCGTGCTAGTTTATTGATTATCCAGTAGAACACCATCCCGTGGATAATGTGTGAAAATGTATAAAAATCCGTCAGGTGCTGGGAATTTTCAGAGCTTTGAGTAACTCCATGCCAAATTTTTATATATCCGCATTTACATATCGGCACTCTGCCCATCGAAAAGAGTATGAGCGCTGATGAGACAATGAGAACAAAGGTTAAAAAAAAATAATTCAACCGGTTACTGAAATAATTTCGAATACTTATTGTGTGCTTTTTCACACTTTCATTGTACAATATCGTTATGTTATTCAGAATTCCCTGGAAATCAATTGGAGTAGTTATTATATTAATACTGATTGTGATTGCGGTATCAATTATCTGGTGGCGAGTAAGAGGAAACGCTGAAATAACGGTCAACATAAGTCGTCCGGCGATAATCAAGCAAATCCGCTCCCTTGCCAGATTGGAAACAGCCTCCTTCACGATAGAGCAAATAATTGATGCTAAAACGAGCGAAACCGGTGCTATAAAAAAATTTTTATTCGGTGATAAAATCCTGCTTGTCGCGCATGGTCAGGTAGTTGCCGGATTCGACCTTTCCCAGATATCGGAAGCGGATATTAAAATGAAAGAAAAAACAATCGAACTTAATCTTCCAAAACCGCAAATATTAAGCAATACCCTCGACAATTCAAAAACGAAAGTATACGACAGACAGCAGGGGATTTTCCGCCGTAACGATACCGATCTCGAATCAAAAGCGCGATCAGAAGCAGAAAAATCAATACTGAAGTCCGCATGTACAGGCGGAATCCTCGAAGTCGCCACAGAAAATGCAAAGCGTCAGATACACACTCTTCTTAGCAGCTTGGGATTTGAGACGATAACTATCAATATCCCGGAGGGATCTTGCGAAGAACTACTATAAAGTATTTACGACACCCTTTCGTCCTTCCGGACTCATCAGTCCCGATACGTATCGGGAGAGGGGGCAGTGACAATAGAATAATGAATACTACCGGAAACTTTCAATCGAGCGGCATCTTCGGTGCCGATAAAATTCTCCTAGACATTATTCTATTTTTTTCTCCGACTTATTCAGACGGTATATTCACTGCTTTATTTAGTTAACTTCAAGAGTACTATAAACCGAGCTTTTGCTTGCGAGCTGCGAGTTGAGCGTTAATCGTCTGTGCGCCAAGAACCTGATCCATTTGTTCGTCAAGACTTGATGCTCGCATCTCACTCGCGGTACTGGCTTTATCCAGG
>CAYYYG010000035.1:0-9369 GCA_964476135.1 uncultured Gammaproteobacteria bacterium
CATCGGCGTTATGTCAGCATTTCTTCTTACCGTGCTTTTCATTCAAAAAGGAATCTGGTGGAATACGATACAGTTTACCTATTATGCTCTATTTCTATCCGGCATTTTCGCCGCGAAATCACTGGCAGCAATTTTAAGCCACCGCAAAATCTTAAACATTGCAATTAGCTTCGCCATTATCATCCTCACCCTGCCGACAAGCATCGATATCGTAAGAGGTTTCTCAGCCTATCCGTCACCAGCCTATTTGCCGACTGAAGAAATTGAAGCGCTCGATTTTCTTAAAAAAAAGCCGGAGGGCGTTGTTTACTCAACCACGTTCAATAAACCTCCAAAAACAGACAAATACGCGCCCTTCCCGCTGTACCAATACGATGACACCGCATACGTTGCTGCATTTTCTGGTAAAAAATCGTATATGGCAAATAAAACACAACTGGAGCTTCTTAATGTTGAATATAAAAACAGAAAAAACCTTCTACAATCAGGTGATTGTTCGACACTCGAAAACATCAGATATATTTATTTCTTAAGAAATACAGAAGATAAGATTATCGCCAAATGCAAAAACAGTCTCTTGAAAATATTCGAAAACAAATCGGCGATCGTATTTGAAGTGCTATCTCATTCGACTATAAAATAAGCGTTTCTCCGGGAAAAATCCTGATAGGGTATCTTGATTACTTTACCGTTTTTTTCAAATACATCGTACTGGGAGAGTGACAAACAGGCTTCGGCATAAATAGCCGGCTTTATGCCAGTGATTTTTTGACCGGGCGGACAAGGGGAAAAAGAAACACCACCAGTGGTTACTGTTTTTTTATTGGCAAAGTCAGGAGTGGAATCGGCAACATTAAGCCTATGATTGTAAAACATATATGAAAAGTACCCATCGTTCGGATACGGATGATAAACAGTAATTGTACCTCGCTTAGTCTCCAAATATTTACTTAGCGATCGTTCATGTTCGAAAAACGATTCCGAGGCAAAAACAGGTCGGCGGAAAAAATAATTGTAGGCGAAATAAGTAAAACTTATAACCAAACTAAATCCAAAAAAACCGTAAACAGCTATCCGTCCTATTCTACTCATCCGTCCCATAAGTCCTATAAAAAGTACGCTCCCGCAGGCAATTAAATAAGCATAACCTAAAGCAGAAAATGCCGATCTTATCGCAAATGATGGCCCGCGTCCGGATAATAAGGAGGGAACAAATCCGATAAGTATAAATCCCACAGGATACCATAGTCTGAAATTTCCTTTTTTTCCTAAAAATACATAACCGGCATAATACAGCAATATAAACGGAAAAAGAAACTGGCCAGCTGAGGCGCTGCCGTTTATGGGGCTTGAATCTCCCTCCTTAAAAAGAAACGTCAAATCCTGAGCTCGTGTAAAATTTCCCAGCATATAGTCTAAGGCAGCCGTTGCTTTATTGTGAAAAATTTTCTGCAAAATTATCGGGCTGACGCTCGTATTTCGCTTGAATGTCACATCTGCAGCAAGCTGGTCCTTTTGGAAAAAAATAAGCTCCGACAGACGGCCAGTCGTGGTGCTGCCATCGACCATAGCTGCAGTAGTAATCAATCCGACCAATAATACAATCGACACAAAAACCGATTTGTATATTTTTGCCTTATCCGATCCTGTCATTTTTTCAAAAAATATAAGATACGCAACAATTAGCGGCACCAGTACACGAAAACCCTGATAAGTAAAAAAGACGATACTGAGCAATAAGTATGCGGGTTTCCTTTTACCGTTTACGTAATACGCAATTGCGGCGATCGTTGCCGGAAGCACTATGTTAATCTCCAGCGCTAATCTGGATAAATGAAGCACCCAAGGATTGAAAGATAGGATAATCGACGTTGCTAGCGCAATTTTTTTATCTTTAGTGACTGCTTTTATGCATTCGTAAATTGCCCATGGCAATAAAGACGCTATCAAAACAAAAGGAAACCGCGCGAAAAAAACGGAACGGAAAGGAATAAAAAGCCAGGAAAATGCGGAAAAATAGATGGAAAAAAAGGGAGTTTTCGGATGAAGATCCGGAAAATTCAGCGGGAGCCAATTACCGGCCAAATCACGTCCGGTTTTAGCAAGCGAATATCCGGTTAAAACAATATCACGCTCATCATGAAGAAGCGCTGCCTGCTCTAGCATGATTAGCCTGATCATAAAAAAAATCAGGCTGACGCCCAATATAGTTCTATTATTTTTAATAAATTTAATCATCGTAAAATTATTTTCTCCAACTTCTCCTTCAATGTCGAAGCTTTTATTTTTTTCTCTCCTGTCCAATAATTTACCTGGTATAAACCACTGCGAAAAAATCCACCGACGCCTGTCGTCAGCACTACAACTTTTTCTTCCGGATATTTCTTCATTTCCCAATAATAAACCCAAACGAGTATATAATAAAAAATCTGCAATATTGACAATGCAAAGCCGTGCGTGCCGTCTTTATAACCTTCACCGGCGAAATAGCGGCTTATGAACTCAGACAAACCCTTCGATAGAGCATCCACAGCCGAAAAATTCTGTTTATTATCTATGAGGCGTCTGGCCTCAGCCTTAGTATAACGGCGTAGCTTTTCCAGGTATTCATCGAGCGATTCGTAGTTATGATGCACGATAGAATTTTCTTCCTTGGCCTCAAGCTTTAATTCCTGGCCGGTTACTTCCGGCTGAGAATGGATTACTGTAGGCCAGACTACTTTATCTCTTCTAAAAAATCGTATTTGATAATCCGGATACCAGCGCGTGTGCTTTATCCATTTTCCGAATATGATATTTTTTCTAGGTATGCTCACATAGTCATATTTCCCGACTGCCCCGAGGAGCTGACTCATAAGTTCCTGGGAAACAACCTCATCCGGATCCAGAAAAAGCAGGTACTCTCCGCTTGCGTACTTTTTCGACTCTTCCCTGATAAGCTCCACATATGGCACCGGTTTTTCTATTTTATGGATTTTAATTTTGTCCATAATGAGAATCGCGCTCCTTGCCGACTCATCAAGACCGATATCGAGAATCACTATTTCCGACACCGATGCAGTGCAGGAAGTAATAGTGTCCTTTAAATGTTTAGGATTCCCTTTGGCGACAATTACTGCCGATATTGTCATATATTTATTTTCTCATGAGCGATCTAATCTCCGCAATGATATTAATCTTGAAAATTTTACTCACCATCAAATAATAAACCGCCGCTCCCGATAACACCGAGACAACAACCCCCATAATTGAATGACTGGTAAGTTCGAGCGCCAGCAGGCTAATCAGAGCCATGATCACAGCCGAAATAAACGGCGGTGCGATTTGTTTTACCGGGCTAAATTTTATAACCGTTCTTGCCTTCAGCATAACCAACACCGATGTTGCGGCCAGTATAAGCTGAGTAAGCGGGAAACCAAAATAACCAAAATAATAGGTAAAAAGCGGGGTACAGATCCAGGTAGTCACAGTCCAAACAATCATAAAAAGGAGCGATATCTTAACCTTGCCAAGTGCGTTGAATAAATTGATAAACGGAGTCGAATAAGTTGAAAAATATGCCGCGACAACAAAAATATAAAATAAAGGCACCGCCGGCGCCCATTTACCATATCTTGGAATGATCTCGACAAGAGGCCTCATCACAATCGCCAGACCAAACAATGCCGGGGCGAGTATAAGCGACTGGTAATGTAAAATTTTTTCGATCACTTTACTGATCTTTTCCTTGTCGCCCTGCATGCGCGATATAACAGGGAAAAGGACGCGTGTCACATTATCCATAATGATCCTGATCGGAGCTTCGGCCCACTTCTTCGCCCATCCTATGTATCCAAGCGCCTCAAATCCGAGCACTTTACCGAGGTATAAGGTTATAAGATCATCCTTAAAGAGCGCAAGAAACGAGCTTGCCTGGAAAGGGACACCATAAGAGAGCAGGGTCTTGAGACTGGCTCTTGAGATTCCGACTTCCGGCCTCCATGGCGAAATTATATACATAAGAACCAAACCGGAAATAGATCGTAAAATCACGGAAACAGTAAAACTATTGAGACCCAACCCAGATATTGCACAAATAATAACCGAAGCATAAAATACAGTGTTTTCGACCACCTGCACCAAAACAATTTTCTGAAACTGCACCGACCTCTCAAGAAATATCGAAGGTATGGTTTTTAGTGATGAAAGGAAAAAACCGGCTAGAAGTGACCAGTACAAATATATTCCCGAATCCGGAAAATCATAGAACCTCCTGACAAAGCCTGTACCAAAATATCCGATTAATATAAGCGTAATTATAAGTATCTGCTGAACAGTGAATGTAGTTTTTATATCCTCATCCTTCAAATCTTTCTTCTGTATCAGAGAAGCCGCAAGGCCGATATCAGAAAAATAGTTTAGCAGTGCTATAACCGATAAAACCGTAAAATAAATTCCGAAAATTCTGGGTGTCAGAAGCACAGTCAGAACAAGATTGGCCACAAGTCCAAGAAACGCCGCATATCCACTCTGGAAAAATAAAGACAGCACGCTTACCATACTATCTCTTCTCAGGTTGTAGTTATTAGTATTTTCAGTTTTCATTATTAAAAAAGTAATCTATAAAATACAGACTTACTGCCCCTCGTTAACAATAAACAAAGTACCACGATTCCCAACAAACTTAAAGCATTCGAAACCATCTCCAAATTGGTCTCACGGTATACAACAACGACTGTATTATTGTTGGAATTGGTTTTTATAATCGGGCGGCCCAGAAAATCAAACTCCTGGGGATCGTACTCTTTACCATTAACCAATATTCTCCAGTATGGAAAATATAAAACATTCAAGCGAAATTCGCGCGTGTTTGTTTTTCCGGATTTGTAATATTCATAATCTCCAATAATCTCCGTCGGCGTCTTGTCAAATACGGATATAAATGTTGGACTGGTGGGGTCCAACAGACTCCAGGATGCCATATCTGCCGAACGCGGCACATATTCCGGGATTTTTCTCGCAGCTGCCGATTTTACATAGTGATCGGAAAGATAAGCATTTTTATACTTGGACTTCTCGATAGTTTTCCCGGCAAAATATTGTGAATTATGAAAAAGCGTATATACGAGAATAAAAAAAACTAAAAACTTAAGCGGGTTGATTTTCAATCTGTCAGTCAAATATCCTGAAAAATACGATAATACAAATATGCCGAAAATTAGGAATCGCCACGGAAATTGGAATACGGAAATAATCGGACTCAGAATATCCCAGATCGGTTTTGACAAATAAACAGACATAATAACGGCAACTGCCAATAAGCAAATAAAATACACTTCTATAAAATCACGTCGGCTTGAATGAGCCAACAGGGTTCCACGGCGCAATATTTTCGAGAAGCCCTTAAAAACATAAAAAGCTATTCCCGACAAGCCAAGGAGTATTTGCGTTTTACCGATCATGAACGACATCCCATCCTCATAACAGCCCTTTGCCGAGCCGCCAAATCCCCAGATGTTGGTAGTCCATAATTGCCAGAGACATAAAAAATGATCTTCGTATTTTGTTCTTGCCGCCACTTCCCGAGCGTAAGTCATTTGCGATTCGATCACTGCCGGAATTATAAAATATGAAGAAAGAAGGAATCCGACCGTAACCGCAGCAAAATTTCTTTTTCTATGGCGCAGTAAAAAGATATAGACAATTACCATTGGCAACAAAACATATGAAAGGACATTATGAGAAGTAAAAATAAATGAAACGAGTATGCTGGTCAATATAAAAACTTTAGTACTTCGCTCCTCTGAATTCCGCTCCAGTAGGTAGAACATATACGGCAAAAGTGCCGCAAACCACATCTCCCCCAAATTTCCACGCACGAAAATTTCGCTCGCAATCCAGGGCGATGAAATATAAAAAAGCCCACCGACAAATGCAGCGTACGATGAAAATTTTCTCTTCAAAAATAAAGTCATACCAAATGCACCGACAACAAGTGCAAGAAAAAATGACAATTTAATACTGTCGGCGGTATCAAAACCTAAGAGACTTAATCCGGCAGTTATCCAATATGAAAAGGGAGCATAGAAATTAAAGACAGGGTAACCCATCGCAAAAGAAAAATGTGGCGCCAAACGCGGCGGCAATACAAAACTCCTAAGATTATAGGTGAATTCCTGGACCCGAGCACCCTGCGTTTCATCGTGAAAAAGTATCATATGGTCACCGCCCAACAGCCCAGCCCTGGTCAACACAACGACTGATCCTAATAGTAATAATATATAAAGGATAGTTTTTCTCATATTTTCCTGCTCATATAACCGCTAAATAACATCCTCTGCACCGAATAGGTTGGAAAATGTTCAGATAACAGATGTAACAACTCCGGAAAATTCTCGTGCTTTTTTGAAAGGTCGATAACAACGTTTACCGGAGAAAACACTACGTGAGGAAGCAATGGCAGAACTGCCAAAATTATTTTTTCGACCGCAACCCGAAGCTGCCAGAATTCAACCGTCTGCATTTTTTTTTCAAAATGAATCCTGCACATATTCATGTATTCAGCCAGTAAACTTTTTTCAATAGAAGACTTCTGGCCTTTTACCAATCCTGCTCGCGCATGTGTCATTGACCGACTTTGCTCTATATTATTTGTAGATTCATATATAAACGCTTCCGCTTTTATCTCATTCCTATCCGTGTTTAAAGACTCCGCTTCATTATTTGTGTTCAATCGTTTGGCTGCAACCGCCCACCCCTTGACAGCTTCCCTCAGCGCAACGAACACGAATGCCAGGGCAATATTGGTTTTATGAATTGATGCAATTTCTTTATCAAAATGATACATGCTCCCGTGCCTGCCGTTTGCAGCTTTCCATTTTGCTATTTCTGGCTCATACATCATCTCCTCCTCAATTAATGCGTTAATCTCATTTCCAGTTCCGGAAGTTAATCTCAGAAATGCTTCGTCTCTTATGTTTACGGTTAGCTGGCCGGTGATATATTCAAGATAATCAGGGAAGGCGCCCATATACTCAAAAAATAACGGTACCGATCTAACCCCAAAAACTTCACGGAGATCCTTATACAAAGCTGCGACCTTTTTTTCCGCCTGCTCTTCGGGTACCGGTGCGATCATTATTTGACTAATTCAAACAAATAAAGAACCGATTTTCCTCCTGGTCTGTCGTAACGTTTAATAAGCTTGATAGGCCATTCGGGTGGATAAGTAAATTCATGGGCAAGCACAACGTACACGTAGTTGTCGGCAATATCTTTTTGATTTTCCAGAAGTTCTTTTAGACCAAGCGGCCAGTAACCTCGAATCGATATTCTGTCACCCGTCTTAAGAAATGTGTCAAGCATGTCCGCCGATAAGCCGAAGTTGCCATCGGCCAAAATAATGACTGGCTTTTCTCTACTCTTCTCTCTTGTATATTCGACAAGCTCCCTCATTCCCCAGCCGGCGGTCCAGCCCTCAACATATTGGCCACGATCGATAGGCGGCATAGGAATGTTTTTATAGTCGAAAAGAATCGTATAACTTGCATACGCAATGGAAATAAGATAGAGAGAAAATAAAATAAACGATGGCTTTATACCTTTCCTTTTAACATTAATGGCAAATTCCGCTATCAAATACGTGGCCCCGATTGCGAGCAAACTTCCCATAAAAACGGTATAACGCGGAAAAAGCACCTTCGAAAAAAATCCTATAAGTACATAAGGAATCAATAACCATAAAGTCAAATATATCCCTAATCTTGTTTGACGCCTGATAAGGAGCAATAATCCTCCAATCCCAAGAAGTGAAAAAAAGAACCCGGACTCCCAGGAAACGTACTGCGGCACGAGCCAAATATTTCTTGAGATAACCGAGAATGGCTCCTTCTTAAATTCTTCAAATGTCATCACGAAAGTGGTATTTTTTTGCGCGACATAATGCATGTAAGGAGAAAGCCGCTGCACATTATATATAAGTACGGAAATAAATATTACTAGACCAAATAAAATCGCAAAACTCAGTAAATTTGTTGCTGTTTCTTTCTTCCTTTTTGTAATGAAAAAAATCGGAGCCAATGCACTCATTCCCAAAAAAATCTGGGCGGATGATTTGGCAAGAAGTGCAAAACCTGTAACAAATCCCATTATAAGAGCAACATCAAGACGACGTGATTTTGCAAGAAGTATGGAGAAAAAAAGAATCCATATAAAAAATCCGTTTACACCCGAATCTACAAGCGCCATCCGGTCGTAAAACAGGAAGTATGGATTCACCACATATACCAATGATCCTATATAAGCAGTCCGTTTACCGAAAAGATGGTAAAGGAGCGTAAACATACCCGTTAATGCGAAAAAACCGGTTGCAACCGCAAAAAGCCTGCCGGCAAGCAGAGCATTATCTGGATAAAGTTTCAGAAACGGAATAGTCCCCCAGGTTTGCAGTGGTTGTTTGCCGTCTGTAAGCGAAATAAATCGCCAAGCAGCGTCATGCCAGGCTGTTTTTGCCCAATGAATATAAATTCCCTCATCGGAAAAAATCGGAAACTGATCGAGTCGATAAAGTCTACTTGCGAAATACACTACAATTAGTGAGAAGATAAAAAGAATGTCCCGTCGGCCAAAAGAACTCCTCACTCGATAAAAAATTCTTATGGGATCAAACATAAGCAATATTATACCTAATCTTAGGTGTATCTGTCGGCGACCTTAGAAGCACCGAAAGAATCCGGCTTGATTTTAACCGCGTATCCGCTCCCCCGTACCATATTGGTCACTTCGCTTATAAGCTCACGCGTGGCTCCGTTTGGACCAATATCAACATGAATCTGCACATCATAACGCGAGATGCCATTTTCCTTAAATAAGGTAACAAAATGCTCCGAAGTTTCGAGAGACATGGTGGCTTCCTGATATATCCTCTCTTTGAGGCTGATCTTTCTGTTTCTCAATTCCCGCTTCCAGAAATAAATTCCACCGCCTCCGATCCGATGAATAATAAGCGCTGACACGAAGTCATAAATATTGGATTCCACTTTTTGCGAATCCGATCCGACTATAATCTCATATTTTGCCACTCTGTCGGCAGACATATACTTGCTGACAATTTTTTTCAGCTGTTCGAGGGTGACTTTGCCATGAGTGGGACTTTGGTAATACATAATAAGCTATTTTACCATTTGGCATCTGCCTTCCGGTAAGGTAAAATAATGGGAATGGCGCGTTGGCGAAGAGGAAACGCGGGTGTCTGCAAAACACCTATTGCGCCGGTTCGATTCCGGCACGCGCCTCAAGTCAGTAAGTTCGGAGGAGCGGAGACAAATTCATAATAAAGGAGAGGTGTCGGAGCGGTCGAACGAGCTAGTCTTGAAAACTAGTAAGGTCATT
>CAYYYG010000035.1:9469-11501 GCA_964476135.1 uncultured Gammaproteobacteria bacterium
AGGAGAGGTGTCGGAGCGGTCGAACGAGCTAGTCTTGAAAACTAGTAAGGTCATTTCGGCCTTCGTGGGTTCGAATCCCACCCTCTCCGCATTCAAATTTATAGTATATTCATTTAAAGAAAAATCCCGTTCGTTTTTTAATTAACGAACGGGATTGTCGCAAGTTATGCATTGCACAACTGCAAAGTTTCAACTTGCGGATTCCGCATCGTGCGGAATTAAATTGGTTGCCGGAGTCTCGTCCGGCCCATGTTACATACCGTAACAAATATTCAGTTAGTATCAATTTCCTCGGCTTAACAAATCAGTCAAGGCTCGCTCACAGACAGCAACCAGCCATAACCTTTTATCGATTTCTAACGCATCGAGTAATGGATTTGTCTGGATATGCAGCAAAGCATTAAAATATTCAACATAATTTTCTGGCTTTGCCTCAACCCCTAGCAACTGAGCCAGCTGCTCATGAGTTATTCCAAAATCGACATTGTCGTAAATTGTTGTGGCTACGGCCAACTCTGTTACCTGCCTCACAAACGCCAGGTTAAGAACCTCCTGTTCAGTAGTCATGATACCTCCTATACGCTCTCCCTCTGAACGATTTTCATGGAGAGCATTATGAGCACATTGATATGTATTCATAATGCTCTCCATGAATTTATCCGCAAGTTTAAAGGTACGGATTTTACCGATAATTGGAAGCTAATTTCCAGCATCAGTAAAATCTCTTTTCGTATTCTACACCACTCATATGCCCAATTCAAATACTATAAGCTAACTATTTTCAAAACAATTAGTCAGTTTAGTACTGGTGTTTGTATAAGCTGATCACATCACAGCACTGAAGATTAGATTAGTTTCACCGATTCGACGATTATCCGATCGTCAAGAATAATTCCCTGAATAATCGCTCTTGATCCTGGTTTAGGCACTTCTACACTCTGGGTAAAATACATGATATATCGGTTGCCGTTTAAGGTAGTGACTGTATTGTGAGTAACTTCTTTCTGATTCTCGCCGCCGCTTGAGTTCACACTCTTAATTACCCCTTCCACCGTACCTTTTCTTTCGATAAAAGTCCTTGCCTCTTCTGGCAAAGCCATTCGCAGCTCTTCCGAAAATACAGTCGCCCGAACCGCCTGCGGATTTTCTTCAATAACCGCAAGCATCGCCTGGCGCCTGCCCTCGGCTAAAGTCACCATAATCTCCTTCTGCTCAGGAGTAACCGCCCCCCCTCTTGAACTTTGCAGTTCGGCAAGCTGAGTTAGTCTTACTGTCATGGTGTAGGTATCTTCGAGATATGTTTTAGTGCCTGTTGTTTGTGCCGCGTTTGCTTTTGTAAGCTCTGCATTTTTTTTCTGTGTAAGCATTATGGAAACCAAACGGGAGAAAAACACGATCATTGCGATCAGAACCACCACGAAGAAAACATAGAAGTAATTTAATACTTTACCCAAATCAAAGTCGTCCATAAACTATTTCTATCAATGTATAATGTGCAAAGACCTATGTCAAGAAGAGAATACTCGGCTGGCGGCATAGTTTACCGCAAACATAAAGGCAAAATCGAATGGTTAGTAACTCAGCATTCGCAGCATAAAGGCTGGGGATTCCCCAAAGGCCTAATTGGCGATAAGGAAAAAAATGAAGGAGTACCGGCGGCGGCCCTCCGAGAAGTGCGTGAAGAAGGCGGAGTGGATGCAAAAATAGTAAACGATAAAACAGCCGATGTTCAGTATTTCTACAAATATAAAGGTGAAACCGTTGATAAAAAAGTAAGCTATTACCTGATGGAATATACATCAGGCGATCCGGCCGATCATGATTGGGAAGTCTCGGAGGCAAAATTCCTTCCTGAGGCGGAAGTAAAAACGATTCTCACTTTCAAATCCGACAAAGAAGCGTTTGAGAAAATTTTAGTTTTGTATGGAGCCTCAACTGGCAGTTCGCGACCCTAAGATTATCTAAGGGGAGTGACTATTGCCAGTTAGTTCCGACGAGTTAAAGACACGAGTCGGAAAGGCGAAGCTCAACT
>CAYYYG010000036.1:0-6826 GCA_964476135.1 uncultured Gammaproteobacteria bacterium
AAACAGGCAGGACTCGTAAAGGCGACGGGAAATGTATACGAGGTGATGGCGCCAACGGTTAAAGACACGTCAAGCTACGAAATAATTATAAATTTACCCCCTGAAACCGACAAAAAACTTTCAATAGCAAAACCCAAACCAGACAATATAGAAAACGGAAAAATCATCTGGAAAAATCCAAAAGCAAAAACAATCTACGCCTTGTTTGGCGATTCGCAATATTATAATCTAGATCTTATCTATCATCTGAAAAATGATAAGATCATTCCGGTATACCAAGATATTGCCTTACCACCTGACACACTTTATCAGAAGATTTTCGTCGAAAAACTCGAGCCTTTACCTTCGAAAACTTTCCGCGACGCAGACGGAAATTACATGGCCAGAATACTTCTCAAACCCAAAGAAAGTATCGACGTGCTATTTGAGGGCGACGCTATAGTATACGCTAACCCGCGTGAAGAAATAATCGAAAACCACCGAACTGAATTCACCAAACAAAAAGAATACCTTCTTGAAAACTCCGGACATTTTGCGCTAAATACAGACAATAAAACTCTGCCTCTAAAAACTCCCCGTGAAGTATTCGATTACGTCACAAATACATTAACTTACAATTATGGTAAGGTGAACAAAGACACCAAAAGAGTAGGTGCCCAGATAGCTCTTCAGAATCCGCAGGATGCAATCTGTACCGAATTCACAGATACTTTTGTCGCCCTATCGAGACAGAATGGAATTTACGCACGCGAAATAGAAGGTTACGGATTTTCGGAAGACCAGCATCTTAGGCCGCTTTCACTGATATCAGACGTTTTACACGCCTGGCCGGAATACTATAACTTTGAAACCGATCTTTGGCAGCCAGTGGATCCGACATGGGAAAACACCTCGGGAATAGATTATTTCAGCTCATTCGATGTAAATCATATCGCACTAGTTATTCACGGAAAAGAATCTGAATACCCTTATCCCGCCGGATCATATAAGTTTGCGGAAACCAAAGACGTGGCGATCCAGGCCTCATCCGACCTTCCAACGGCCAGCAGAAAAGTCAGTATCGCCTCAGCGCAAACAACAACCAAACTTTTAAGCTCGGCGGAAGGCTTTTTGAAAATTACACTCCGCAACGAAGGGAACGTCTATTTGTGGAACGAGACACTATCTATTGATTCCGACTATATAAAACCGGAAAAAAATACTATTAATATAAGCGTGCTTGCCCCCTTCGAGGAAACAGAGCTTACCATCCCTTTCAAATCTCCTGATGTCAAAAAAAAGACCGATGCTCGTTTGGCGGTAAATATGTTCGATACTGTAATTTACAAGACGACAGTTGTTATAATGCCATATTATTATAAGGTCGCATATATAGTATCGGCAGTCCTACTCGTATGCTCACTCGGATACTTACTGTTCTATTTCATAAGGAACCGATACCATGCAACTAATCAAGCATGAACATAATTCTCAAAAATACCCGCGAGGAAATAGTCTCTAAAGCTCCGGCAATTGACGGTGTTTATATTTTCAGAGTAGGCAATAAAATAAGCTACATCGGCAAATCAGTCAATATAAAAGCTCGGTTACTGTCACACCTTGAAAATGCAAAAACAGATCCGAAAGAGGCGGGAATAATTAATTCTTCCGATAATATAGAGTGCATCGCAACCGACTCTGAGTTCAAGGCACTTATACTGGAATCGAAATTGATCCAAAAATATCGACCGAAGTATAATGCCCGCTGGCGTGACGATAAAAGCTATCTTTACCTTAAAGTTACGGTAAAAGACGAATATCCGAAGCTATTTGCAGTCAGACGCGAAAGAGACGGCAGATCACGGTATTTTGGTCCGTTCCCCTCAACAAAAAGTGTCGAGGAAATATTAAAGGCAGTGCGAAGAATTTTCCCATACTGCAGCCAGCATAAAATCGGTAAAAAACCATGTTTTTATTCTAAAATTCGGCTTTGCGCGCCCTGCCCAAGCTACATAAATGGTCTTAAAGACCAGGTAATCCGAGGCCGACTGAAAAGACTCTACCGCCGCAATATAAGAAATATCATCAAAATATTAGAAGGAGAAACGGAGGTCATAATAAAAGGATTAAGGAAGGAAATGGATGAATTTTCGGCGTTTCAGAAATACGAAGAAGCCCTAGCCGTCCGAAATAAAATCTACCAATTTGAACACATGATCCATGATCGCGCACTCTCGGCCGATATCGAATCGGTTTATAATCAGTCTGCCGAACGCACATCCGATCTGACAAATTTACTCGGTCGTTTTTTTGAGGATCTTAAATCGGTATCGCGCGTCGAATGCTATGATATCAGCAACCTTTCCGGGAAGGAAGCAACTGCGTCGATGGTGGTTTTTACCGACGGTATCGCCGACAAAAGTCAATATCGTCGCTTTAGGATAAAAAACAAATCAGCCCGCTCCGATTTCGAAAGAATGGCGGAAGTTCTGGAAAGAAGGCTAAAAAATAAATGGCCTATGCCGCAACTTTTTGTTGTCGATGGAGGAAAACCTCAGGTTCAGACGGCAATGAGCGTATTTAGAAAAATGTCGATAACGATACCACTCATAGGCATTGCCAAAAGACCGGATAGGATCGTGATAGGCAAAGAAAATACACCGACCATAAGACCCGATTTAAGCCGTCCGGCATTCAGCTTAATAAGAGCTATACGCGATGAGTCGCACCGGTTTGCCAAAAAATACCATTTATTACTGCGGAATAAAAGACTGTCTATGATATAATTAATCTGTTTATGAAAGACGCACTTCTAATTGCCAATATAATCGTTTCCGCCTTGATCGTCGTTTTTATTCTGCTACAAGGCAGGGGAGCAGGGTTAGGAAGCGCGTGGGGAGGCGGTGGGGAGTATTTCCAGACCAGACGCGGAATCGAAAAACTCACCCTGCAGCTGACCGTGGTCTTCATCGCTATATTCCTCACGATCTCGGTCGTTAATTTCTTTATCTGAAAGCACATGCTTTCAAACAAAAAAAAATTTCGATACTACTACTGGCTCAGTCTCGCATTCTTTAAAAAAAACGCGAAAATAATCGTCGTGAGTTTTTTTGCGAGTATTATTCTTGTCGTCGGCATCATATCGGTTGCGCCATATATTATGCGCTATACAACTATGAGGAGGGAGATCGTAGGCATGGCTGGCTCCTATACATTGCGGGACTTGCCCGATGAGATAACGGCAAAAATTTCAAATGGACTAGTGAGAATAGATGAAAATGGAGCAATACAGCCTGTACTCGCCGAAAAATGGACAGTGTCACAGGACGGTAAAATTTATCGAGTATACATCAAACAGGACCTATTCTGGAATAATGGAGAACCCTTTACTGCAGCCGATGTGAATTACGACTTTAAAGACGTGGAAAAAAATCTTCTGACAGACCGCATCGTCGAATTCCGACTCAAAAAAGCACTTCCGATTTTTCCTACTTACTTAAGCAAGCCCATACTAAAAAATCCTCTTGTCGGTGTTGCCGGGCTATATAAAACTGATCGAATTAGATCAAAATATAACAATATTCAGGAAATCAATCTGACTCCAAATAAAGAAGGTCTGCCGGGCTACGCCTATAAATTTTACTCCGATGAATCACAGCTCGTAAACGCTTATAAACTTAACGAAATCAACCAGTTCACAACCAGCAAAAAGTCGGTCGCAGACATATTTAGAAACTGGGGAAATACGGAAATTAAGGAAGCTGTTAACTACGGCCTTCTCCTGACTCTATTTATAAATATGAAAAATGACTGGCTGAGAGAATCTAAGGATTTGCGTGAGGCGATTGCTATGGCGATAAACAAATCCCGCTTTGTATCGAGCGGCGTCGAGGCGGTCGGGCCGATACCCCCGGTATCGTGGGGATATAACCCAAATCTCAAACCCATCCCTCTGAACCAAGACCTGTCCAGGCGGATAATCAACGGAACAAAAAACGCCTCAGAAGAGGCTTCGATAGAGCTCTCGGCTTCTTATGAATATTCTGATAAAGCTCAGGCTATCCGTGATGATCTTGCGGAAGTAGGGCTTGATGTGAAGCTAAAAACTATCGGATTCAGCCAGACAGACGACTATGATTTACTTCTGGCATATTGGAAAGTCCCTCTTGATCCAGATCAGTATTACTTCTGGCATTCGACGCAGAGCCAGGGTAATGTATCCAACTATAAAAATGTGAAAATCGATAAACTTCTTGAAGACGGCAGAAGCGTGTCCGACCTGCGGCAGCGTAAGGAAGCCTATGCACAATTTCAGCGCATAATTCAGGACGATATTCCGGCAGTTTTCCTATATTACCCTTACTCCTATCAGATCCAACGCAAGTAGAAGTAAACATAGAGTTTTGTTATAATTGCATGATATGCCGGGGTGGCGAAATTGGCAGACGCGCAGTCTTGAGGAGGCTGTACCCAAAAGGTTTGGAGGTTCAAGTCCTCTCCCCGGCACAATTAATGTAAAACCTTCATCTCACCCCAATTTTTGCCGATCTTGATGTCTACAGTTAAAGGTACGACAAGTGGCCAAACCGAACACATGACTTTTTTAATTTCTTCAATTACCTTAGTAAAAAAGTCGTTATCTTTATCAGGAATTTCAAAAACTAGATCGTCATGTATCTGAAGTAACAGATGGACGTCGGAATGCTTTTTCAGTACTTTATTGTTCACATCAACCATCGCTTTCTTCATGAGATCGGCCGCAGTCCCTTGAATTGGGTAATTCAATAAAATACGGCGCGTAACATTGTCGATAAATTTTTTATTTGGTGGGTCAAATACGAAACGGCGACGGCCGAATAAAGTTTCCACAAACCTATTTTTAACCGCCGACGAAAAATACGCATTGTAAAATGTCTTGATCTTTGGATATGAGAGATAAAACTCATCGATAAATGTTTCCGCTTCTTCAATAGGTATATTTAACCCCGCACTCATCCCATATCCGCTCATACCGTAAATAATCCCGAAGTTAACCGTTTTGCCAATTGTCCGCTGAGCCTTCGACACTTCGGAATAGGGGACATGGAATAACTTTGAAGCCGTTACCACATGAACATCTAAGTTATTTTTGAATGCTTCGATAAGCGCAGGCTCATTCGATAAGTGCGCAAGCACTCGAAGCTCCTGCTGCGAATAATCGAAAGAAACCAGGCTATATCCAGGAGCCGCTATAAAACACGATTTGACTTTCAGGCCGGCCTCGGAGGTTACTGGAATATTTTGCATATTAGGGTGCGAAGAGGATAATCGGCCGGTCGCTGCACCGACTTGACTATACACCGTATGCACTCTCCCCATGGAGTCGGCTTTTTCCGACAAGCTTTCGATATAAGTTGAACGGAGCTTGCTTTTTTCGCGGTAGGAGAGGATATTGTTTATGAGGGGGTACTTTTCCCGGAATTTGGAAAGCTCGCCTTCGTTGGTGGCAAATTTACCGGTTTTGGTTTTTCCAAGCGGAACTTTTAAATTTTTAGCTAAAAACTCACCCAATTGTGCCGATGAATTTATATTTATATCACCGGTTGATTTGGCAATTTCGGCTTTCATTCTCTCGATATCCGCATCGAGCTCTTTTCCGAGTTTTGCGAGTTTCACTGTGTCAAGAAGTATACCACTTTGTTGCATCTTGAAAAGCACATGAGCTAGTGGCAGTTCTATGTTTTGATACAAATGAAGAAGCTTTGGGTTAGCATTAAGACGTTCCATTTGCTTTTCAGCCAACTCTTCAATATTAGCAGCACCGTAACCGAGTAGCGTTTCCTCAAGTGTTGTGACGAGTTTTCCTTCGGAAATTAGCGATTCTGCAAGCAGGCAGTCGAAAACATTTTCGAAATCGTTATGTAGCTTACTGTCCCAGACTGCTTTTATCATTAGCACATTATACCAACCATTCGTAGTCATTCGTTACGATACTCAGAAGGATGCCTATCATCGTTTATCGGGTGTGTAGATCTATGTAGTAATATGGGAAAAGATTTATGAGACCGGCATTTACTCCATCTATATATTCTTTTTTTTCACCTGACTCTAGTCTGGCCAAATTTCCGCAATTCACAGCATCTATAACCAGTCCTTTTATTTCTCGATCATCTGTTGACGTGTATACTAGTTTTTTACTATTCCTGTGATCTATTACACGACTGTACATATTCATTCTTCCCAACCTGTAATATGTATTAGCGGTGTTGCCGGCCATGTTGGATAAATCCGCGGCATGTAAACCTATAACATCCCAATGCAAGAACGTGGATGGTCGATGATCAGGATGATAGTGTTTGTCGTTTGACCCAATAATACCTTCATATATGTGGCGTAATTTTTTATGAAAGCCAAAATTCATTAAACGATATTGTTCATCGGACATAGATTCGTTTCCCCATTCTTCTATTTCTCCGATTAGTCCGCCGACTATTCCGGCCCAAACTTCCCGATCTAAAACATGATTATGCCCGTTTATACTTTGAGCTGCTCCAAAAACCCTCCGGGAAGCTTCCCAGGCTAATGATGCGCCTTGTTCGTCATCAGTGAGTTCGTTTAATTGTAACACCTGCTCAGCTGCCATGGAATTTAATATAATTTGCTGAATTTCTTTCGCAAATATAGACGTATATCCGCGTTCAATACCCCAATGACGCTTCCGCAAAAAATTCTCTTTCATAGCTATAAATTATACTATAAGATTAATATATATGTTTATTATATGTATAATATAACAATATAAATATGCTAAAGAGTTTAAGAAGTTAAAATCTTGTCAAAAAAATCACATCTCATGCAAGCAAGATTC
>CAYYYG010000036.1:6836-11474 GCA_964476135.1 uncultured Gammaproteobacteria bacterium
TGATATGTTAAAATTAGCCAGTAATTTCTTTAATGTATCGTTAAATTCCTCGACGTTGATTTTTTTACAACTCAATAAGTCAATATGAATAAGATTATGCTCTGGCCAGGTGTGAATTGCCAGGTGTGATTCTGAGAGTATAAATACCAGAGTGTAACCGATGGGTTTATATTTGTTTTCGATATATCTGACTATGTTTAGTCCAATTTTTTTGCAGATATTTTCCCCGATCAGCATAATATCTTCTTCAGTGACATTAAATTTACTAAGTGTTATTTTTGCTGAAATGTGTTCAATCAGCGGTATAGATGGATTCGTCATAATTTCCTTTTATAATTGGCCTTGTTTTAGGGGTTGCTTCTAGAATAAATAAAGAGCTGGAATTACCTATGGACTCGGCACCTTCATACCGGTTAAATTTATCGAAAACGTAGCGGATCATAAGACCGTGCCTTGATATTATATCGTATACTGGTAAAAAGCGTTCTTTAGAACGGTCACTGCTTCCAAAACACAGATATATGCGCGCCGCATTATTTGCCTCATCTAGTGCCGATACTGCCCTTGATAAAAAAAGCTCTATGCCCTCAGGTGTGTATGGAGGGTCGGTAAACACTGTGTCAAATTTTCCTTTTATCGAATCTGGTAGAGTAAATTTTAAATCATGCTTTGTAGTCATAATGTCGTAATTAGCGGACATACTGTTAGATTTGAGATTTTTCAGTATGCGATCGTCTATGTCGACCACATGTATCATAGATGCTCTTCCTATTGAGGCGACAACATGGGAAGTATGGTCATCGTCACCTAAAAACAGTATTTTTTTGTTCCTTACATCTTCAAGAAAATCAAGTAGGCTGGCACGGCGAAGTACTGTGTCTGCCGTTGCTAAAAACTGGTCGAGATCGCGATCTGCTTCCGGGCGTGTTTTCACAAAGGCAGCCGAGTCATCTGGAATAATCAAATCTATAAGTTTTGCTTCTATTTTGTATTTATCCGGCAATAGATTTGTGAAATCGTAAACAAATTTAGCATTAATTACAGTATTAACAGAAACCGGCTCGAGATATTGCTTCAGATCATTTTTTATTTGATTGAGTGCATTTTTTGGTATACCAGACAGAGAAATCAACTCGCGGTTATCTACATTTTTTCTGCCATATAGAATATACAGAAGATCGAGTATGCGTTTTACCGGCAGTCCGGACAATTTACTTATATTTAAGATGTAATCAAAATTAAGCATCTGAAAAAAAACATCTAAGTAGTTAGATTATATAGTAAAGATTGCTTTGGAGTGGCAGAAGAGCTGTGCCGACTTAAAAAACGATACTCGGTATTTTAACCGGTATTATTTTCTAAATCGACACAGAATCTGCCACTCCTATTGGAGTGTCAAGCAATCAATCTGTGAACTAGTTATCGTTGTGGCCCCACATAGACCCAGCCATTTGGGGTGCATTGGCTTTCGTCGCCGGGCAGCATAACATAGCACTGTCGTGTGGTATTTGGGTTGCCAGCATTGATAGCGTATTGGCTTACGCACGTACAATTTGCGTTTCCTTCCACCGGTTGTTGTACAACCGGCTGAAGGGGGAAAGCCTCGACCTGTAGCTGCGGCACTGCAGTTGGCGGCACTACTGCCGTTGGCTGCAAAACGATTACTTCAGCTTGAGGTGGAAGAGGCTGCATGGTTGGAATAGCATCGCTCCCAGCAAGCTCTACGAAGCCCTGAATCAGATTCGGCGCTGAGGGCGTTACTGCTGGAGGGATCGCCTCATACACGCGTGCGCCTTGTTGGCCGTTACCCCATTCGGGTGTTGTGAGCTGGTTTGACGCCCAATTGCCGTCTTTGCCTGGCCATTGTGCGCCTACGCTGTTACTCCATTGGCCACCATTGAACTCGGGAACAACAAGCGTCGCGACTGCGCCATTAACTTGGCCGGCGCCGCCGGATCCTCCCCAGCCGGAACCTCCCTGCTGATCGGATTGAGCGTGTGCCGAACCGTTGCACCCTGTGATTACAAGGATGCAACCTGCCAACAGTAAATTGTAAGCTGTGGCAGTGAGCATAAAACCACGTCTGCTTTTCATTGTAGTCTCCTTAGTTAGAACCAATTGATCGACGGAATGATTGGTGCACCGGTGTATGCACTATAGATCGCACGCGCGATCATAATGCCGACACCGAATAGTACCCAAGATGCAGTGGTACCGATATTTTTTTCGGCTTCTTCATGCAAAAACTCCGGCATGATAGTAAGGCCGATAATGATACCGAGACCGCCTAAAGCGATGAAGATTCCAGCCCCGAAGAGCTGGTAGAAAAACCGCGACCAGAAAATGCTGGGCAGATCTGCCATGTTAAGCCCCGAGATGTCGGGGACGACGATTGGCATCGCCACCCCCATAACCTCGGCACAGACCAGCAACAGAATGGTGATCAGTTTCATCGTTTCCATTTTGTTGAGTCCGTTACGAAAGTTGATCCCAGTCCACATCATTTTCTGCAAAAGATCAACGACGAGCGCTAAAATAAACCCGATCGCGGGTGACATTGTCGCCGTTGAACCGGAAAAAATCGCGGGAATGAAAGCCAGACTATTTGAAAGCAAATCGTATTTGGCCCACTGCACGGCCCCTGATACGATCGCAAGAATGGCTGCCATCCCTGGCTTGATATTGAATAGGCCTTGGCCTGACTGAAGTTGCATTTTTAAACCTCCTTGAGATACTCCGCCCCCTGGCGGACCTTGATTGACTACTGGCGGCGGCTTCGGTTGCCCGTCACCGCCTGGCGGTTTTTGCTGCGGAATTGGTACTGCGCCCGGAATTTTGGGCATTTCAAAAGACATAACTCCTCCTTTTCACAGATTGATTATCAATGTTCGACTCTCCAATAACAGTATTATATAACAAAAAATATAAATATGTATATTATACGTAAAATGTTGTATAATACGATTTACTTTTTAATATTTATATTTACTAAATATGAAAGACCAGCAACCACGAGACGTTAGACCGGAAGATGTTAAAAGAGGCGATGCCGCATTAGCCGCAATGATGAAAGCGGGTTATTATCGTGCGAGAAATTTGTTTAGTGGTTATGGTGAAGCGATAAACAGCGGCAACCCTGATAATGTTCATTTAAGCGACGCATATGCTGAGCAAGAACGGCAAGCGGTAGAAGAATTAAACGCCATGTTGGAAGGTAACGATTCAGCGCCTGCGCAGATCGCAAGATATGTTAGCCATACGGTATTACCAGCAGTTGACAGATTCGCCAATGAAAATAAATTTGGAAAAAAAATGGGTGACATCGGAATTAGCATATTAGAAAAACCCTTGATAAATGCAGTTGTATATGCAAATAAGCAGCTAAATAGAGCGAAAGGAAACCAACGCATTCAAGATATTATTGCCGGCATCGGTAAGCCGCGCGGATACGTGCAGGAAATGAGAAACAAAGAACAGGCCGGTGAGCAAAGCGAGAGCGGACCAGAAGAGTACGTGTATCCTACTAAAATCATATACACCGATGAATCAGGACAAACTTATGAGATGAACATGGAATTATCTGGTGCGGAAGCCGGGTCGTTTATAGAGATGGGTTTGCGTGTCGAGCAGCAAAGGGATGGGTCGCTTGTGGTTCATGGCACACCTGCCGACGCCACAGTGCTTCGATGCTATGCCGTAATAAGAGAAAATATATTCAGAAATTTCGACGAAGTGAACCAGACGGTAACATTGCCAATCAGCTCCGGTCCAAAAGGGACTCGAACGGAGGATGTACCATTTACAGTGGGTGACATTCTGGAAATGCAGTCACATGGCCTCCGATATGACCCGAAACAGCATATATTCGTCAAATAAATGCGCACCTTGACAATTATTTTATAGGGAGCACATACTGAGGAAGACACTGTTCTATGATTTGCGCTGTCAAAGTGCAAACCACGGAGTATGTCTTTGTCTTACTCAGTTCCCCTCCCTGTAATATGCTTCAGTTATTTTTGATCAAGGAGACGAATTATGTCACAAAAAATCACGGTAAGAGACCAAGAAATTCCAGAGATCCAATGGCCCAAAAAACTCTTCGAAATCCTCGAGGAGTACTCATTAAAAGCTGGATCATGGACATTACTCGATGACGAAACATTGGAGTTGCTTGTCGGACTCAGCGATGTCTTTGCCAACGAGAATGAGGTCTGGGTTGTTGAACTCAAAAATGGCGTTTATAACCTCTATGTTCCAGATGAGGCTTTCTGGATCGAGTGGGACAAGCAGTTTGATGCGTTAGCTGCGCAATGCGTTTCTAAGTAAGAGGAGAATAAAACATGTTACCTACAATCACCGTGAAAGGTGAACCTTCGCAATTGGCATGGTCAACAGACATCGTGGCCGGCATCTTGGGCTATGGACTTCAGCCAGGAGATTGGACACCCATCGATGATGACTTGATTGTGCTATTGATTGATCTCGACCCAGAATTTGCAGAATACGACTGGAACATCGAGTTTGTTAATGGTGTTTACAATTTATACTTGTGTAACGACTAAACATATTTAGGGAGGGGATCGTGTGTCGAGCCGGATGATGATTTTTATCATCCGCGCTCGGCACTGACCCTAAGCT
>CAYYYG010000037.1:0-11263 GCA_964476135.1 uncultured Gammaproteobacteria bacterium
ATCATACATAAAAAACCGAAAGCCAATAATTCCGGCAAATACCAATATTAGAATCCCGAGTAATAACAATTTTTTCTTCATCATTCCAATTCTAGTGAAATCAGGAAGAATATTCAAGGGTACCTTGAAAATAGCACAGGAAGTAGTTTGGTCAGAAGCAGGTTGTAAAATATATGCATGACGATTAGTATTGCGATTGAATAATGTAGCTTAGCATTGTTCACAATTTTAAGTTTAATACATGCGGCAAATCTATGCTATTGATATTTTCTAAATTTCATTAACATTAATTTTAATAGTGTCTAAAAGCTTCATATTTGGATACATCTGGGAATTTATTTCTTAGGGCAATACTTATCCCGAATAATAGCAGAGCACAACTTCATTAAGGCAGATTGCTTACGTTATGATATCATATAGATCATGGTAAAAAATCATATCACCTCCAAGCTGAACGAAGCACTAAAGTCATCTGGAATAAACGAACCGGCAGTTCTCGAAAGACCGAATAATATGACCCACGGTGACTATACAACCGCAGTTGCTCTTAGATCGGCTAAAACTCTGAAAAAAAGTCCTATGGAGGTCGCCTCATCAATTGCCAAGCATATAGTATCTGACAACATTATCGAAAAAATCGATATCTTAAAACCAGGATTCATTAATTTCTGGATTAATAAAAATATTATCGTGAGCACTCTTTCTGAACAATTGGACAAATCAATCGTCTTTCCTGATGTGAATTTCGGGCAGACAAAGGCATTGATGATCGAATATGCTCACCCCAATCCGTTCAAACTCGTCCACATCGGTCATTTAAGAAATATTACAACAGGCGAAGCGATGGCCAGAATACTCGCTTCGACGAATAATAAGATTATAAGGGTTAACTATCAAGGTGATGTCGGTCTACACATAGCCAAATGCTTATACAGAATTAAGCAGCTGTACGAATCAGACGGACCAGAAAAATTCAGAAATCTATCTCTAAACGAAAAAATCAAGTTTCTCGGCACTTCCTATGCGGAAGGAAACAACGCATACGAAGATGACCCGGAAGCCAAGGAAAAAATAATCGAAATCAATAAAAAAATCTATGAGAAAGACCCTCAAATAAGTGCTTTATGGAACGAAGGCAGACAGTGGAGTCTAGATTATTTTCACGACTTCTACAAACGTGTAGACACCAAATTCCAGAGAGAATATTTTGAAAGCGAATGCGCAGACCGCGGCCGTGAGATTTCGCTTGATGCCGAAAGCCGTGGAATTCTTGAAAAAAGCGAAGGCGCGATCGTTTTCAATGGAAAGAAATATGGATTGGATACGAGAGTTTTCATAAACAGCAATGGATTCCCGACCTATGAAGGCAAGGAGTTGGGACTCGCGGAAAAAGAATTTTCCGAATTCGGGGAGTTCGACAAATGTTTGCATGTTGTAGCCTCCGAGCAGACGAGCTTTTTCAAGGTTACGTTCAAGGTGCAGTCCCTCATCGATCCGAATAAGTATAAAGACAAACAGTATCACCTAGTCTATGGTTTCGTCCGTTTAAAAACAGGTAAAATGTCATCGAGAGAAGGCAATATCATAGAAGCGAACTGGCTAATCGACGAGGCTAAACGTAAATTAATCGAATCATTCAAGTGCGATGAAGATACGGCTGAGACATTGGCGATTGCAGCGGTTAAATACTCTTTCCTCAAACATGAACTCAAAAATGAGATATCATTCGACTTTGACGAATCTATTTCTCTAAATGGTAATTCAGCAATTTATTTAATTTATACATACGTCAGATGTTTATCCGTGTTAAAAAACAATCGTGCTGATTCTGAAAAAAATAATCCCGCAGACCACCGGATTGAAACCGAAGAAAATGATCTTATAAGGCAACTGTTCCATTATCCAGATATAGTTGCCCAGGCGGCCGCATCGTTTTCACCCCAGATTATTGCGACATTTCTGTTTGAAATCGCGCAAAAATATAACTTGTTCTACCAAAAGCATCAAATATTAAAAGCCGAGCCCAATGCGAAAGAATTTCGCCTGTTACTCACAAAAAGTGTTTCTAAAGTCCTGATAAACGGCTTAAATTTACTAGGTATAAAAGCTGTCGAAAAAATGTAATATGGCCTTCTACATTTGTTCAAATTGTGGCGCCGGATCGGCATCCTGGATGGGCCGCTGCACTTCATGTGGCGAATTTAATACCCTGGCGAAACGTCTTGACGAAGATTCGAGCGGGGAACCGGTAAGAAAAATGCATATTACACCATTGTCCTCCGTCAAATCGCTCGAAAGGACAAGAAAAGCCACCGGAATACACGAATTCGACCGTGTTCTTGGAGGAGGGCTGATACCAGGTGCAGTTATCTTACTGACAGGCGAACCGGGAGTTGGAAAGTCAACTCTTCTTCTGCAGTCACTGTCAAACATGAAAACTTTATACATATCCGGAGAAGAAGCACCGGAACAAGTAAAGGACCGCGCTGACAGACTGAAAATATCGCTGAAAAGCTGTTATTTTTCGAGCGAGCTACAGGTGGAGTCTATCGCAGCAGCAGCCGATGAGTGGAGCGGCAAGCTTGATGTTATGGTAGTGGATTCTATACAAACAATCTATTCTAAGGCGGTCGAAGCTCCGCCTGGCACGGTGTCACAACTTAGAGAAGCTACAAATAAACTCATAGCGGCAGCAAAAAAGTATAAAATCCCAATGATAGTTATAGGCCACGTTACCAAAGAAGGTGATGTTGCCGGTCCAAAAACACTCGAACATATGGTTGATGCGGTGCTTAATCTGGAAGGAGAAAAAGTTTCACAATTCAGAGTACTGAGAGCCAGTAAAAACCGATTCGGATCAACCGACGAAATTGGAGTTTTTGAGATGAAGCAGGGAGGAATGAGTGAGGTTAATAATCCACTGGCCTTTCTTGAAGGGCATGAAGAAAATGTTCCTGGCAAAGCGATTGTTGGTATCACAGAAGGCAAAAGACCTTTGTTTTTTGAAATCCAGACTTTAGCTACACCGACAGTACTTGCGATTCCCCGACGGATAGTTAAAGGGGTAGACTACAACAAATTACTCCTTCTGCTTGCCGTCATAAGAAAACACCTCAATATCCCGCTTGAACAATTCGACATCTATGTGAATGTCATAGGCGGGGTGGATATCCGTTCTACAGCAGCCGATTTGGGAATTATTGCTTCGGTCGTCTCCTCTATGAAAAATGTCAGTGCACCAGCAACTGTATTCGTAGGCGAAGTCGGACTCCTCGGCGAAATAAGAAACACATACGGGGATGAAAAAGTACTGGCTGAGGCAAAAAGACTGAAATTCAGGACGGTTTATTCCAAAAAAAACATGAAATCGATAAAGGAAATAAAAAATATTTTCTATTCAAGAACGTAAACCTGCTTCACCGTAGTTTGTTTTCCATTAGCACCCCTGACGGTTACCACAAAGTCATTCTCGCCTTTTTTAAGCGGAAGATCGTAAGTAAAGGTGCCTTGTTTATTTTGCAGTACTGTATCGCCAAAAATCAGCACCGTAGCGTCGGGTTCAGTTCTGCCGATTATTTGTATACTTTCAGTAGATCGGAATACTTTTTGCGCGGGCGAAATAATATCTAGGCTTGGAGGTGTTAAAAATTGCTTCAGCTGAAATCCAAAATAAACAGCGAAAAAAAGAAAAATAACTACAGATACGATTGCAATGACCGAGCGTGAATGGGTTTTTAACAACCGCGTTTCAATTCTTTTCTTAAATTGAGTCTCCTCGTGTTTTTCGTAATCCCGACGAAAAAATGCGAGAATTTTTTTATGATCGAGGCCCAAATATTTGGAGTAGTTGCGGATGACACCGGTTATGTATATTTTGGACGAAAACGCATTCCAGTCATTTTCTTCAACCGCCTGAAGGAACTTGAGCCTAATCCTAATATCTTTTTCTACCTGCTTAAGGGTGATGCCTCTTTTTTCTCTTGTTTTTTTGAATATGTCTCCAACAGAAAGCATATAGATATTTTACTCCTTCACCCGCTCGCCATACTCGCCAGTTTCCGGATTCACGGTTATCATATCGCCTGTTTTTACAAAAAGCGGTACCATAACGGTCACTCCCGTCTCAACTACGGCAGACTTTTTTGCACCGGTGACTGTGTCACCTTTTGCAGCATCTTCGGTTTGAGTGACTTTAAGTTTTACGCTAACAGGAGGCCTGACACTCAAAGGCTGATCGTTGTGAAGATATATGAAATAATTATCGCCATCCTTAAAAAATTTAGCAACATCCCCGATAACTGTCACTGGTACCTGGTACTGGTTATAGGAACGTTCGTCCATAAAATACATAAACTCCTGATCTTTATATAGGTATTTCATTTCACGGCTCTCCACTTCCGCCGTTTCCAAGGACTCGCCGGATTTATAAGTAATATCGACTTGTTTACCGTTTAACATATTCCTTAATCTTGTTCGCATTATCGCCGAACCTTTACCCGGATTATAAAATTCCGCCTTCTGCACCTGCCAAATTTCATTTTGGTGCATTACAAACTCTCCTCTTTTCAGGTTGCCCGCATTTGTCTTCATAAATAATCAATAATATATAACAGCTGACTAGATGATAACTATCGGACGTAAGTCTGCAACCGATTCTACGCCTGCAAAAAGCATCGCTAGCCTGTCGACGCCTATCGTAGCACCGGAGCAGTCCGTCAGGCCATATTTTATCGCTTCGATAAAGCCTTTGTCAATCGGATAATCGATTTTTCCTAATTCTTGGCGACGTTTGTATTGGCGGGCAAATCTTTCCTCCGTGATTTTTACATCGGTTAACTCTGAGTAACAATTCCCTATTTCGATTCCCCCGATATAAACATCAAATCGGGCGGCAGTTTTACCATCTCTATTCAACTTTGCCGTCGCGGCAAATTCAACCGGATAATCATATAACAAAACAGCCCTGCCATTAACCCCGAGTTTGGGCTCGATTTCGTGTCCGTATATTTGGGAGAATACCTCACTGTATCCGGATCCTTCTGTATTATATCCTTTATTAGATGCAGCTGATATGAGCAAGTCTTCATTGAATAAGGATCTAGAGTCTATGCCTGCGTATTTATCGAAAGCCTGTGCGACCGTCATCATCTCCCATTTATCAAATTTTGTTTCTTTGCCTTTATATATAAGCGAATCTGAACCCGTAGATTTACGGCAAGAGTATCTTATCAAATCGAGCATTTCATCAGCCATATCCAAATAATTGGAATTTATGCGGTAATACTCAAGCATGGTAAATTCGTTTGCATGCAGACTGGCAGGTCTTTCGTGATTGCGAAATGTTTTTCCGATAGTAAAACAATCGCCGAATCCGTATGCGATCAATCGCTTCAAAAAAAGCTCCTGTGCCGGTATGAGATACAATTTATCTTTCTGATCGAAATATCGGAATTCCGTTTGGAATACTTCGAGATGAGATTCCGGTATGAGGGCGGGTGATAACACGGGCACCTCAACTTCACGATATCCTTTTTGATCCAAAAAACTTCTGAACGCAGATATTACGTTTAAATAAACTTTATGGGCGGCAAAATGTCCAGTATCAACTTTTATTTGCATATACGCCTAGTCCCTTTGAATCTGATCGCTTGACCGATCCATAATATTTTTTAAATATACTAAGAAAAGAATCGTGATAAAGATACATATCATCATATGTGGCGACCATATCCTCAATAATGGTCACCGAATAACCTTCCGAAACGGCACGCTTAGCAGTGATATCTACACATAATTCAGTACGCACACCTGCGATAAGTAAATTGTCCACTTTTCTGCTCAACAGCTTATTATGAAATTCTGTTCCCACGAAAGGATCGAATGTGTGCTTATTTATTACAACATCGTCTTCTGCCGGTCTTAGAGGATACAAATTTTCGCCGACAGAACCCGGTGACGATGCCATATGACTGATAGACGCAGGTGTTTTAGTCCTATGGTACAAAAATTTTGTAAAGTAGACCGGTAAATTTAGCTGTTTCGCAGACTGATAGAACCCTTCTATTTTAGGTAGAATTTTGTAAATTTCCGACATCCGTTTACCTCTTTTAGCTGCCAGACCCGTCGGGGAACAAAAATCTATCTGTAAGTCGACTAACACCAGTGCTGTATTACTCACAGTTTATCTTGTAATTCCTGGAGTGCTTTCTTTAGCGAATGCGATACCTTCTGAGGAATATGAATTTTATAAATAACGTACATATCGCCTCGTCGATTGGAATTCGGGTAAACGATACCCTGACCGCGCAGTCTGACCGCGGTCCCGCTTTGAGTCCCTGCCCTTACGCGCAGTTTAACACTGCCGTCAAGTGTTTTAACATCGACAGTACCGCCCAAAACCGCCATCGGATATGAGATATCTTTCTCGAGATACAAATCCTGGCCGTCTCGCCGATAAAGTGGACTCGGCCGCACACGGACCAATAGATCAAAGTCGGAGAATCTGATTCTGGTACCATCGTCGACACCTGCGGGTATTTTGAGTTTTTTTGATCCGCTGCCCATCTGCACCTCTTTTTCGACTCCGGCAACAGCCTCCTCAAAACTTATTTCTATCTGATATACATCGCGCGCTCTCGTTCGAGACTGCCCTCCGAACGGTGATCTGGATCCGAAAAACTGCTCAAATATTTCGAATGGATCTGAAACGCCACCAAGATCTTCAAACGGATTACCGCCACCATAGCTGTATGTATACGAAAATGGCCCCTGACGACCGCCGAATCCGGCGCCAGCAGCACTGTTGCCGCCTCCGCGCTCGAATGCATCATGACCTAACTGATCGTACATCTGCCTTTTATTAGAGTCGGAAAGCACTTCATAAGCTTTATTTATCTGTTTGAATCGCTCGGCAGCCTCCGGTGATTTATTTCTGTCAGGATGCCACTCAAGAGCCTGCTTACGGTAAGCGGTTTTAATTTCCTGATCCGTTGCCGACCGGCCAACGCCGAGCAATTCATAATAGTCCTTCATACTAGATTAGCTTACGACCTCACCTTCCTCGACATCCTTCTTCTCATCGGCCTTAACCTGTTCGTCTGTAGGCTGCTTCTCCTCGGGCGCAGATCCGGCAGCACCTGGCTGTCCTGGCTGCTGACTGTACATATGCTTGCCAATAACCTGCAATGCCTCGGAAAGCTCGCTGGTTTTCTTTTCAATATCTTTCGCGTCGCCCTTTTCGATAATTTCTTTCAATTCTTTTATTTTGGCCTCGACCGGGTCTCGATCTGATTTGGGGGCTTTATCTCCAACATCCTTGAGAGATTTTTCCGCGACATAAATCATGTTATCGGCCTTATTGCGGGCTTCAATTTTTTCCTTCTCTTTCTTGTCCTCCTCAGCGTGCTTGTCGGCTTCGGTTTTCATTTTTTCAATTTCGTCCTTAGTAAGCCCAGTCGAGCCAGTCAGTTTAATACTCTGGCTTTTTCCTGTTGCTTTGTCTTTTGCCGTTACCGTCAAAATGCCATTGGCATCGATATCGAAGTGAACCTCAACTTGAGGCACACCTCTCGGGGCCGGCGGAATACCTTCAAGAATAAATCTTCCAAGCGATTTGTTATCCCGGGCCATTGGACGCTCGCCCTGCAGAATATGAATTTCGACCTGAGTCTGATTATCCTGAGCCGTAGAGAAAACCTCCGCTTTTGCAGTCGGAATAGTTGTGTTTCTGTTTATCAGCGGCGTCATTACTCCTCCGAGTGTTTCTACTCCCAAAGTAAGCGGTGTGACATCGAGAAGCACCACATCTTTAGTTTCGCCAGTCAGCACGCCCGCCTGAATGGCGGCACCGACAGCAACTACTTCGTCCGGATTAACAGATCGGTTGGGTTCTTTGCCAAAAAATTTCTTCACTTCTTCAATTACCTTTGGCATTCTTGTCATTCCTCCGACCAATACAACCTCATTCACGCCGGAAACCTCGATCTTTGCATCCTTTAGCGCATTTTTTACCGGCACAAAGCTTTTCTCGATTAGTCCGCCAACAAGAGCTTCTAGTTTGGCACGGCTTATTTTCATAACCAAATGGGCCGGCTGGCCGTTTACTACGGTTACAAACGGAAGATTTATCTCTGCCTCAACGGAAGATGAAAGCTCAATTTTTGCTTTTTCCGCAGCGTCACGCAGTCTCTGTAGCGCTTGCACATCACGGCGCAAATCAACTCCATTTTCTTTTTTGAATTCATCAGCGATGTGATCGAGAATGACTTTATCGAAATCATCTCCTCCAAGGTGGGTATCGCCGTTGGTGGCCTTAACCTGAAAAACACCTTCCCCGAGCTCAAGTATGGTGATGTCGAATGTGCCACCACCCAAATCGTAGACAGCAATAGTATGCGCATGTGACTTATCCAAGCCATATGCAAGCGCAGCTGCAGTCGGTTCGTTTATTATGCGCACAACCTCTAGTCCGGCAATTTCTCCGGCCTGTTTGGTAGCTTGTCTTTGCGAGTCGTCAAAATAGGCAGGAACTGTGATAACGGCCTTTTCGACTTTTTCACCCAGATAAGATTCCGCGTCTGTTTTAATTTTCTGCAAGACCATCGCCGAAATTTCCTGAGGAGTAAATGTCTTACCTTCGACTTCGACGACTGCCATATTATCCCGACCCTCTTTAATTTCGTATGGAAGCCATTTTTTATCATACTGCACCGATTCATCGTTATAACGATGACCCATAAGACGTTTGACAGAAAATATCGTTCTTTTCGGGTTGATAACAGTCTGCCTCTTTGCCACGTCTCCAACTATTCGCTTTATAGGATCAACTACCGACGGAATTACATTTCGGCCTTCCTGCGAATGAATAACTTTGGGTTTGCCACCCTCCATCACAGCAACACAAGAATTTGTTGTACCTAAATCGATTCCGATTATTTTTGCCATAATATTATTTGTAAATTTTAATAACTGGTTAATAAATATTATTCCTTTGGCTTTTCCACCTTTACCTGAGCTGGTCTTAGTAAAAATTCCTTATATTTATATCCTTTTCTGACAATCTCGACTATGATATTGTCTTTTTCACCCTCAACGACCTCGATAGCTTCGGCCGTATGCGGATCAAACGGTGTGTTAAGGACATTGATTTCTTCAATACCAATATCTTTTAATATCTGGATGTATTGGGATTTTATCATCGATAATCCCTTGTCCTTAACGAACATTTCTGCCTTTTCCAGATGATCGAGAAATGGCAAGATTTGCACCGCCACATCGCGCAATGTATTCGTTCGGATATTTACCCGCTCATTGGCGATTCTTTTATCGAGATTCTGATAATCGGCAAGAGCCCTTAAATATTTTGTCTTATATTCATCGCGTTCCTGAGTCAGGATCGCGCAATTTTCGCATTTTATTTCTTCTGCTTTTGAGATTTCAGTCTGTTTTTCGTCCTGTTTTGTCATTTTTTTAATGTAATCAGGTGCTTTTTTGGTTTTCCAAGATCTCTTCAATAAGATTGGAAAAGTACCTCACCTGGGGAATTATAACATCGTAATACATTCTTTTTGGCCCAACGACACCGATTATACCTTTTGTTTTTCCATTTGAGAACTCACCAATCACACTTGCACATGATTCAAATACCGGATCTCGAAAATCCTCTTCTCCAAGAAGATACATAACCTCATCGTCCATCCGGTAAAACTGCCTCAGTATCCCTTCCCAAAAATTCACCTCATCAAGAAGCTGGAACAAAGTTTTTGACACTCCCAAATCATAAAACTCGACCTTATTTAATATGTTACCGACTCCGGCGTAATAAAGATCACCTGCTTCGGTTGCTGTTATCGACAATAAACCGGTTCTTGCCGCCAACACTTTTGTTGCGTGATTAAGCAGCCGATGTACTTCTTCGCGATCATCCCAAATACTATTCTTATATGCCACTTCTTCCACAGTCGAAAGCTCCTTCTCTTTCATAAGGTGCTTTATGTAAAACCTAAATCCTTTCGCCGAAGGCACTCTCCCGGAAGAAAAATGAGTTTTTTTCAGATATTCTTTTTTGGCAAGTTCTACCATTTCATTGCGAATCGTTGCGGGCGAAATTCCCAGCTTGAATTTTTTCTCAAGAATTTCTGAACCTACAGGATTGCCTGTTTCCGTATATTCGCTTATAATTGCGCTAAGAATGTCGACTTGCCTCTGTGTTAAGTTATCCATATTAGCAATAATATAGCAAGTCTGCTAAATGTTGTCAACAGGAAAGTGTTCTTTTATTTGAAGGAATATGTGCCGGTGACAAGCTTGCCCCAGGTATATATATGATCTGTAATATTACCGACAACTTGTGATCTGGCAGAATCCAGATATATCGTCCCCTGTCCGGCAGAAGCCCCATAATACTGCAGCGTCATCGTTACTCCTTGCGGTAAAGTACTATCTGGCTGGTTAATTACATATGATACACGTGTTTCTTTAGGAGAAATTGTTTTGGCTATCTGCATTATGTTCAGTGATGACCCGTTTATATTCTTAGGAGTGCTTATATTCCAGAGCGACACAATGCCACTTGACTTTATCACTATATCGAATCCTGATATTTTTTGCGAAGAGCTTCCTGTCTTTAGTATTACATTTATTAACTGATTACGGCCCAGCGTTGAACTACCTGTTGAAGGAGTTAAAGTAAAATTTACTTTTGGGGTATCGGCCGATGTATTTACTGTACTTGACTGAAGAAAATATAAAAGCGACATAAGAACAACTCCGCCAATCACCGCCGAGAAAAAAACGTTATTTCTAAACTGCATCCAATTTGATTTTGACATATATTATAAATAAAGCATAGAAATATGTCATTGTCAATAAAATTAAATCTGAAAGCATGAAAGAGGGAAGGCTATAGCCCATCAATCATACCGCACTTATTTTGATAAGCGCGGTATGATCCGGATTAGACATTATGATTTTGTCTCCATGTACCTAGCAATCACATCGAGCGCTAATTGAAACTCACAGCAATCGCAATCGTACGGACAGATACGTGCACCCAAATTATAGGCTTTAACCATCTCCATCGCCTCAATGTAAACATACATCGGCAAATTCGACGGTACTTTACTACCTGTGCCTATTGCGAGTGCCACAACAGCCCATAAGCCTGACTGCTGCGAAAAATCCCCATTTTCAAACCTGCCAATAATTTCATCAATGTCGACCCGTGGTGGTGTCTTCATTGAAAACCATGTCGGCCGGCTTGTGT
>CAYYYG010000038.1:0-11070 GCA_964476135.1 uncultured Gammaproteobacteria bacterium
ATATCTCGACCGGCGGCGGGGCGATGCTTGAGTTTATCGAGCAGGGAACTTTGCCGGGAATTGAAGCGTTGAAGAAATAATTCATTAAAATTATTTTGATTTACTGATAGACATCTCAATCTGTATATTGTTTTCTATTTCATCAAAACAATTCATTAGATCTTGCAAAGTTTTAATGTATTGATCTTCGTTATCGTATTCCTTCAGATCATTTGAGTAACTACTTAAGTGAGAAAATTTTATTCTGTGTTCGTTAACAATACTACATTGGCGCTTTAGCTTCTTACTTAATAAATTCTTCTTTTTACAGATCTCGTATTTATTCATAAAAGTCATTTTATCGAAGACTGGTTTCATTTTTAAGTAATGCCTTGCAGCTGTTAGAACGTCATACTTATGCCCATTTGTGTTTGATAAATCAGCAAGTATAAAAATTTCAAGCAAATTCTCTATTCGCGCGTGAGTAAAAATTACTAAATGACTTAGTTTACGTAGCTCTTCCGACATATAAAAATATGACCTTGTTTCTTTTTCTAATATCTTTTCAATTAGAGTATTTATTTTTTTATTAAATTTCATAAGATAATCATAAAATACACGTTGCTGATAATTTGACGTCATACCCGCGAAGGCGGGGATCCATAAATCAATCGCATTATCATTTCTTAATCTCGCAGTACAAATCATTCCATTCCGGGTTTTTACTCTCTATCAGTCGTATTTTCCACGCGCGGTTCCACTTCTTTAATTGCTTTTCTCTTTTTATTGCTTCTGACACGTCGTTGAACACTTCGTAATATATTAACTGATGTATTAGATATTTTTTTGTAAAACCTTCAACCAGATTATTTTTATGCTCATACACTCTTTTAGCAAGATTGTTGGTTACCCCAATATATAATGTACCGTTCTTCTTAGAAGATAAGAAGTAAACAATAAAGTGACTCATTGAAAGTATTGCATAGATTCCCGCCTGCGCGGGAATGACAACATAATAATTTATTAGCTGAATACTAATGCAACTTAAATCAGATAAAAGATGACATGACTGCTATTCACCTCACCACCACCGTCTTCACATTCGTAAACTCCTTTATCCCCCACTCCCCAAGTTCCCGGCCATAGCCGGATTTTTTAACGCCGCCAAATGGTAAGCGTGGATCGGATTTTACAATATCATTTATAAACACAGCTCCCGAATCAATCCGTTCTGCCAAGACCTCTGCCAGACGCACCTTCCTTGTCCAGATACTTGCACCAAGTCCGAAACGGGTATCATTGGCCACTTCCACCGCCTCATCAGCGTTTTTAACTTCAATAATACTTGCAACCGGGCCGAAAAGTTCTTCGCTGTATGCCGTCATACCCTTCTGCACATTGGTAAGAATTGTCGGTTCGTAATAATAACCATTTCCGGGAGCGATTCGCCCGCCAATCACAACCTGTGCGCCAAGCTCAACGGAACGTGCAACCTGCTGATCCAGAGTATCGACAAGATCACGACGGGCCAGGGGTCCGATAGAAACACTCTCATCCATCGGATCACCGGTTTTGAGCGATTTCATCGCATCAGCAAATCTCTCAGTAAATTTTTTCGCAACTTTTTTGACAACAATAAACCTCTTGGCCGCGATACAACTCTGACCGGTATTAATTGTGCGAGCTTTGCAAGCCGCAGCCGCTGCCTTTTCGATATCGGCATCTTCAAGAACAATAAACGGATCGGAACCGCCAAGCTCAAGTACGGTTTTTTTAAGATGTTTACCAGCAAGTTCCGCAACCCGCCGCCCCGCCTCTTCGCTGCCTGTCACCGTAACAGCAGCAACCCTTTCATCGGAAACGATCTGATCTGTCGCCGCCCCTTCAATAAGCAATGTCGAAAACGTATTCTCCTCAACGACGGTATTTGTCATAAGCTCCTCAATCAAAAGCGCACATTGCGGAACATTCGAAGAATGTTTGAGAATCATCACGTTGCCGGCCATGATTGCGGGAGCCGCCGCCCGAAAAACCAGCCAGTTTGGAAAATTCCAGGGCATAACAGCCAGGATTACTCCCAACGGATCAAACCTTACATAACTTTTTTTACTCTCTGTTTTTACCCTTTCGGCTTTCAATAACTTTACTGCGTTATCAGCGTAATAATCACATACCCAGGCGCTCTTTTCCACCTCGGCAAATGATTGTGAAATAGGCTTACCCATTTCGCGAGTTATAAGCTCCGCGCAAACACGGGATTGCTGTCTGATTTTTTGAGCGACACTTTTCAGATACTGACGTCTTTTAATAATCGGAACGGTCTTCCAAACATGATAAGCATGCGATGCTTTGACCAGCTTCCTTTCTATTTCCTGTGCCGTATAAGGCGCAAAAGATTTTTCAAGTACCCCGGTTGCCGGGTTGATTGTGGAGATTGGCATATTCTGAATAATAATTATTTAATACTGGCCATTAGGTCATTCTTCAGATATCTGCTTAGTTCGGTATTGACGGATGGATCGATATTAACGGCGATCAGACTGATCTTGCCGCTTGTTGTGGCGCTATTAAGATCACGCTCAAGCTCCGCCTTTGTCGATGGATTATATCCTTGAATTCCAAAACTCTTGGCGTACGCTACAAAATCGGGATTGCTGATTTTTGTCGCAAAATTCTTATTGGTACTCATCTGCTGTTTCCAGGTTATTAGACCGTAATTATTGTCAGAAACAAGGAGAATCGTAAATCCTACTCCAAGACGTTTTGCGGTTTCGAGCTCCTGTGAATTCATAAGAAATCCGCCGTCACCTGTTATTGCGACCACATGCTTATCCGGGCTTGCTAATTTCGCAGCGATTCCGCCCGGCACCGCAATTCCCATACTGGCAAATCCGTTAGAAATTATGCAAGTTCCCGGCGAATAAACAGGAAAATTGCGCCCGACCCAAACTTTATGAGCTCCGACATCAGATATCACAATATCATCGTCTTTCAATACTTTCCGCAGCACATGTAAAATACCAGGAACTGTCATCGGCTGCCCCGGCTGCATACTATAACTTTCATGTTGATTGACGATCGCGGATCTTATTGGTTTGTACCAGTCTTTCTCGAACTGAAAGTGATTGGTTTCTATCTGTTTGTTCAGCTCCCATAGAGTTGCCGAAATATCGGCGACAATCTCCACATCTGGATAAAAATATTCGTAGACTTCCGATTCGGTAAAATCTATATGAATGATTTTTTTATCCTTTCTCGGATTCATCATTTGTAAAGTCTTAGGATAAAGCTCAGCGATATCGAATCCTACCGAAATAATAAGATCTGATCTTTCGAATGCATAAATCTGAAAATCCTTTGACTGAACGCCAACCGACATAAGCGATCTCGGATCGCGGTCGGAAACAGCACCTTTCCCCATAAATGTCGACGCCACCGGAATATCGGTCTTCTCAACTAGCATGCGCAAATGTTTAGATGCTAATTTTCGTATAGCGCCGTTTCCCGCGAGAATGATCGGTCTTTTAGCCTTAGACAGCAGGCTGATTGCCTGACTTATGGCTTTATAATCGGGAGCCGGTCTTCGTATATTTATCGGGTGCAAGGGTGTCACATGAGTTTCCGTATCGGCAATATCTTCAGGAAGCTCAATGTGGGTAACGCCTGGTTTTTCGATTTGTGACAACTTAAACGATTTTCTGACGACTTCCGGTACTATTTCCGGATCAAGTACGGAAAAATTCCACTTCACGATCGGACGAAACATATTTGGAATATCGATATACTGATGACTTTCCTTATGCAACCTCTTTGTATCGCCTTGGCCGGTTATGGCGACCACCGGACTTTTATCCATGTGAGCATCCGCAAGACCCGTAATCAGGTTCGTAGCGCCCGGCCCCAGAGTAGCCAAACAGACACCCGCCTTTCCGGTAAGCCTGCCCCAGACATCAGCCATAAAAGCAGCTGCCTGCTCATGACGGGTTACCACCACTTCTATTCTGGATTTTTCTAGAGAAAAAAGGAGGTCTTCAATTTCTTCACCGGGAAGCGCAAAAACATATTTTACTCCTTCGGCCTCAAGGCAGCGTACAAGAAGATCTGAGGTTTTCATTGTGAGAATTCTACTATTTTTTCCTCGCAATCTCAATCACAGTATCAACGGGCCGGGGAGAGGAAATAACGACCATGCCGGCTCTATCGATCGGAGGTAAATGCTCATAACCGACGACCGTATCTCCATTTATCCAATAAATATCAAGATCAAGGTGTGTGTTTTGATTCCAGAAACTTTGCGGAGCCAAATTGTCAAACTTAAAAATCATACCATCGACTCCCTTCAAATTTTTCACATACATAAGTCCTTTGGATCTTTTTGCGGGCGTATCGGCGACTAAAAGATGATACTGTTTATTGTTGAGGTGATATCTTATAATTTCATATCCTTTCCACTCGTTGCCAGTTCGTACCAGCACGCCGGAAAAGTATAATATATCTATAATTACAACCGCCGCAACTATCAAGAATATGACAATCACTTTAACCATCTTTTAATGATACACCAATTTAATATTTTTCTGTTAAGACCCTGAATAAAAATGTACTTTATAGTTACCGCGGTAATACTCGTGCTTTTTATTATTAAAGGAGCCGTTGTCCTGGATTCGGATTTGGGCTGGCACCTTAGAATGGGAGAAATCATAATAAATAATGGTATCCCGGCAACCGATCCGCTTTCTTACACCATGCCCAGTTACCCATTCGTTGATCATGAGTGGCTCCTGAACGTAGTATTATTTTCAGGTTACCCACTACTCGGACTCACCGGGCTCTCCATAATTTGGGCATTTATAGCGCAACTCTCCATACATCTGCAGATTCCCGAAAAATTCCGCTCCTCCTCTTATTTAATAATCACTCTCATTGCCGGCGCAGTATTTCCGTTTGAAGGCGTACGGACGCAGATCATCTCCTGGCTGTTTTTTTCGATTGTCGTTCTTGTCTTAAGAAGCAATAAAATAAAATGGCATTATGCGCTGATACCGCTCATGTTAATTTGGGTAAACTTTCATGGCTCATTCCCATTGGGGATAGTATTATACGCTGTATACATCATTACCTCCCTGATAAAACATCATCTCAAAAGGAGCTCTTTATTTATATTTTTAGGCATGATTGCGGTAACCTTCGTTAATCCTTACGGACACAGGATATGGTGGGAAGTATGGATGCAGATGAGCGACTCCGCCTTAAGATGGTCGATAATCGAGTGGATGCCGGCGATTCTGTTTATCAACCTCCCATTATGGATGTATGTGGTTATATCTACAACATTGATATTCCGTTACCGCAAAAAGTTTGAACTGTTCGAAACCGTTTCTTACTTACTATTCCTCTTAGCAATGATCGGAACTTACAGACATGCGCCTTTATGGATCATAATTTCGATAATTCCTACTCTGCACGCTTTGGATTGGTTTGCCGAGGAAGTAAATGCATATGAATACGGCCGAGATCGATTGGGCAAATTCATGCACATACTTTTAATTTTGGCGGTGACGGCGGGATGTCTTCATATTTTTCTGTTTGTTAAAGATGACATTCCCGGACGAGGTGAAAAAAGGTATCCTTACAATGCAGTGCAATTTATCCGCCATCTTAAACCTAAGGGTGAAATCATAAGCGTTTATGAATGGGGCGGATATCTTAATTGGCGATTGCCGGAAAAAAAAGTTTTTATAGACGGACGCATGCCCAGCTGGCGCTGGAAGGCGCCAAACAGTAAAGAAAGCGACTATGCTTTTCCGGAGTATCGCAGAGCACTTTACGATGAAGCCAAACATTTCGAAAAAATCAGAAAAAAATACAATATAGAACTGGTACTTTTACCAAAAGCAAAAAAAACGACCAAAAATTTCCTTGACACAAAATTCGAACAGCTTCTCATAAAGTATTTTGCTCTAAAAGACAAGAATGAAAGAAAAAAACGGGCAATCGATACTATGAAAAAAATTTACGAGGATGATGTTGCCGTAATCTACCAAAGTAAATCTCCTTGACAAAGTGAACATTAGTTCACTAAAATATCTTCAATGAGACAACCGGTAGGGGTACTTTCCATATACGACTCACGGAAGAAAAGTTTTTATCCGTACAAACTTAAATGGAATAACCGTTACTATACCGTTAAAAAAATTTGCTATCACCATATGGTGCGTGAAGGCCGTGTCGCTGTTCATATTTTTCATGTAACAGACGGCACTCTCGATTTTCGCCTCGCCTTCGACACCGAAGCCTTGAGTTGGACAATGGAAGACATCTATGACGAATCCTCTTTTTCTTAATCACAATAAACCAGTTATCATGCATATCGACCTCAATTCGTGCTTTGCGACAGTTGAGCAGCAGGCCTACTATCATCTGCGTGGAAAACCGGTTGTCATTTCGGCTTATAACACACCTCAAGGGTGTGTCCTTTCACCCTCCATAGAAGCAAAAAGATACGGAATAAAAACAGGTATGAATAACCGTCAGGCCCGACTACTGTGCCGCGATGTTATCGTACGCACCTGCGACGCGCCAAAAGTTCGCGATGTCCACCGCCGTTTCCGTAAAATATTCTCCGACTACTCGCCAATAGTGATTCCCAAATCAATCGATGAAGCCATACTCGATTTCACCGGCATGGAATCATTTCTCAAGACCGATCTTGCCGATATTGCCCAGGAAATCAAGCTGCGCATGCGACAGGAAATCGGAGAATGGATATCTTGTAGTATAGGCATAGCGACCAACAGGTTTATGGCCAAAACCGCCGCTTCCCTGAAAAAACCCGATGGACTGGAGATTATCACTTATAAAAATATAGAAGAGGTGCTAGGCCGCTTATCGCTTATCGATCTGAACGGAATCAATACGCGCTATCAAGCCAGATTAAATATAAATGGAATATTTACACCCCTGCAGTTTCTCCATGCTCCGGCCGAATTCCTGCAGAAACAGGTATTCAACGGCATCGTGGGATACTACTGGTACCGCCGGCTGCGCGGCTGGGAAATCGATGATATCGAATATGAAAGAAAAAGTTTCGGACAAGACTACTCACTTCAGGAAGCTACCAACGACCCGGAAAAACTTTCGAGCCTCCTTATGAAACTGTGTGAAAAAATGGGACGACGCCTCAGAAAAGCAGGAAGAGCAGCTGCCGGAATCCACGTAGCGCTTTTATACCGTGATCACAGCTACTGGCACCGCGCCCGCAAAACAGGAAGAATCATGTACACAACACAAGAACTTTTTCGTGAAGCCCAGTACACCCTTAATCAGCAACCTTCAAAAAATATAGTAAGGAAGCTGGCAGTAAGCTGCTATGATCTGACTACGGCGAAAACACCCCAAATCAGTTTATTTGACGAAAACGAAGACAGATCGAGAAAAGTATCAGATGCCGTCGACCGTATGAACGATCGTTATGGAGAATTCGTAGTAACACCCGCAATAATGATGGGGATGAGACATACGATACTCGACAGAATCGCTTTCGGAAATGTAGAGCGTGATTTATCCGGATAAAAATGTCTCCACTTCTTTCTTGAGTTGTCCGGGATTTATCTGACTTTTTATAAGATAACCGCGAACGCCCATGGAAACACCTTTAGCTATCGTGAGCTCCTGGTCGAGATTGGTAAGCAAGACGACCGCCTTGTTAGGTAGCAATGGGACCTCAGTCTGTAATTTTTCCAGAACAGAAATACCATCCATTTTTGGGAGACGAATATCCAAAAGCACAAGGTCATAACCCCCTTTATGCATAGCATTAAAGGCCTCCTCGCCGTCGGCTGCCTGATCTATATTGTAACCACCTTCCTGAAGAACACTCACGTAAAGTTCGCGGATAAATAATTCATCCTCGACGATAAGAATTTTTTTTGGAGTCGGCTTTGCACTATTTGGTTCCATAACCTATTAAAAAATATTTTAACACAATAACTTACATTTTTGTCAATCTGATAATAAAAATATCACATCTGTTTCATTGTGAAATGAACACGTAAGAACCTGACCGCCTAAAGGAGCCTGCTCACCATATGTATAGAAGCCGATAACAGGCAAATCTTCGCCTAAAATTTTTCTTACCACCTCAATTTCTTCGTGCTTTCTTGAAAGCAGCAGTTTCTTCCTCGCAATACAATTAAAAAGAAGTGCCGCTTTCGGCTTCTTACCACTCAACTTATCGACAGCGTTTCTTGCCGCATCGCGAGCAGCCGCAATGGCCTCATCCCGACTGCCGATCATAATCGATACTTCCGTGCCTTCCGCAATTTCCGCAGCACAAGTTATAGCTCCAGCGTCGTCTACTGTCATTGGATCTCTTATTAAATAGCCATCTTTCCCTGGAGATGCGATGCCAAGAGGATATGTTATTGCAAGGCGGGCAAAGGGCTCCTTCTTATCAACCAGTTGTTTCTCCTTCCCAAACTGGTCATCATAGATTTCAATCGCCGGTTTATTATCGAGTTCATATAATATATTTCCGGAAGATTTTGTGACTTTACGGGGTATACCTATCGGGATCCAGCCGTGCCTGACTCCAATCGAATAATTAAAATCCCCGCAAATCCCCAAGCCAACCACAGATCCGCTATATACTTCTTTATCTAGATATTGATATGTTTGCCGAAAAAGAAAATCGTCACCGGCCGATCCGCCAACCACCGGAAAAGACTCCCCCATAACATCAAGAACACCGCGGACTATGTCGGCCCCATTCCCCGCAATTCCATCGGGCAACATTATGATAGACTTCAACTTCCCCTTGGCCTGTGCATTAAGATTTTCTGCAAGCTGGACTCCAGCCTGACGTGCGTTTTTTTTAATATCGTGCCCGATCCCGTCGACAAAATACATATTCTGCGATGCTATACCCATGAGGGCAATCGACATATCCAACGACCCGCCAGCCGAGGTAATCTCTCCTGCAGTGCTGCAGCCTATAATCTTGGCTTTAGTAATATTATTCAGGCTATCGAGCAACTTTTGTGGATTATATTTCGTTGGAGAAGAAAAAACGATAATCTGATCGGGTTCGACATTTCCTAAAGAAGATTTGACAGCCGCATAGGCTCCAGCTATCGCCAAGTCAGTGTCTGACAATTGGGAATATCCTACTCCGGCTTTTATCGACATTATTTACAAACTTTAACAGTTAAATGATAATAATGCAAACTTTATGTGGCCTTTGGAATGGAAAAGTGAAAGATAGATCCTTTTCCGAGTTCTGATTCTACCCCAATCGTGCCTTTATGCATGGTTACTATTGCTTTTGAGATGTATAACCCGAGACCGGTACCTTTCGCTCCCTGCACTAATGTGGTCGTACCTCTAAAAAATTTAGTAAAAAGATGCGCGACAACGTCTTTTGGGATTCCCTCACCCGTATCTTTGACATGGGTTGTAACCATGCTTTCATCGATATTCATAGACACAGTCACCGATCCTTTTTCCGGAGTATAATTTATTGCGTTTACAATGAGATTCGTAATCACTTCACCTATCCTCAACTCATCGGCCATTACCTTTACCTCCTGGCCAGGATCTACAAATTTCAACTCGATATGTTTTTCATTTGCCCTTGCGGTCAGCTCATCAACTACCGTGCGCACCAGTCTTACCCAATCTACAGGTTTAGGGTTTATGGCGAAGGCACCCTTTTCGATTCTCGAAACACTAAGCAAGTTTTCAACCAGCGAATTTAGCTGTTTGGCCGATATGTCAACCCGTTGTAATAAAAGTTTCTGCTTATCGGACAACATCGAAGTAAATTCATCGAAGAATAAAGAAAGATAGCCTCTAATCGATGTTAACGGTGTCCTTAATTCGTGCGCAGCCATCGAAACGAAATCCAGCTTCATCTCCTCGAGCCTCTGCTCCTCGGTAAGATCGTGTATAGAGATAATACCACCAAGATTAATTCTATCACCGCCCGGAATTTTTCCTACAATAATATTTATAAAAGACTGTTTTTCGTTTCCGATAAGCTTCAAATATTTCCCTTTAAAAACGACGCCTCCCTCAGTATTCGTCGGAATGTACTCATCCACCATTACCTCATGGTCTTTATCAAATAATTTTATGACTTCAGATATAGGCTTTCCTACCACATCAACCGCCTTAAAACCCGTAACCATCTCTGCTGCACTGTTGAAAGTGGCTATCCGCTGCTTTAGATCTATAGATATAACTGCATCGGTAATACCCGACAAAACCACCATAAACTTATTTTTTTCCGCTACGATTTTATCTTTCTCCTGTTCAAGCTCTTCGTTAATATCCCTCAGATCAAGGTCTCTCTTTAGTAAAAGCTCTGCCGTTTTGACCGATCTTTTTTTCTGCTCGTCTATGGCCTGAATAGACGAGTTAAGCTTAGATGCCATTGAATTGAGTACGTTACCTAACTCCTCAAACTCATCACCACTGCTTAGCTCGATTCTTGACTTAAGATCTTCCTTTTCGAAATTTTTCGCACCTTGAATCAGTACGTGGATAGAATGTACCAAATCATTACTCAACAGAAATGAAATTATTAGCAATACAAGACCCGAAAATGAATAGGAGACGAGGAAAAATCTTCTGATAAACTTTGTATAAGCATAGGCTTCTTCTTCTGACTGTTCAAAAACCGTAATCCAGCCGACAGCAGTGTTTCTTTCCACCTGAGAAACGACCTTCACACCTTTCTCGTTTTCATAATCGAATCCAATTGGCCAGTTATCGGATTTTTTATTTTCTACGAAATTTTTTATAATCGGTCTAGAAGTCAATATTATATTTTTCCTCACCATCGATTGATTGGGATGAGCGATCAACCTTCCATCTTGATCCACTATGTAAGCAAATCCGCTGTCTCCAAGCCGACCCTTCGATATAACATCCCACAGATTATCAAGGTTGATCTGCATTTTAACTATGGCTACGACAATATTCCCCTCTTTGACAGGAGCGTACATATTAAGGTTAGGACCTGGCTCCTCTGACGTATAATAAATTTTGGAAATGCTGTTTTCACCTTTCTTCGCTTTATCGAATGAATCG
>CAYYYG010000039.1:0-10806 GCA_964476135.1 uncultured Gammaproteobacteria bacterium
GTAAATTATAAAAACAACGGTAATATTTATTATCAAAAAATACCTTTTATCCACTGGGAAGCATCGGAACAATACTACCGGTTTAAATATACTGGTAAAAACCATCCCGACTGGGCAGAAGGTGAAAATAACGATGCTGCTCCTGGAAAGTCGGTTTTTTATTCTCCAAACGGCGGAGCTGACTATGGCTTCATATACGTAACAAGAAACAGAGGTATAAAACTCTTTAGTATAAAAGTCAACAGCGATGGTTCATTGGGAGATTGGAGGCAGGAACGTGATCTGCTTCCTGATGATGATAATACTCATCAAGGTGGAGACCGAGGAGATATGTTTGTAATAGGAGACACTTTTTTTGCAGCCCGAGGTGATAGAGTTTATAGTGCGCCGCTCGACCCGGCAACAGGAGCTGTCGGCGCGTGGGATGATAGTGTTCCTGATCTCCCTGAAGACCAAGTACGAGTAATGGGATGGGGGCGTGATAACGAAGGAGCGATGTGGGGAACGATTGGAGACTATGTGTACCTTACAGGACAACTAAAAGTATACTATGCAAAAATCAGCCGCACCGGAGGTGTTAATTCCACCGCAACACCTGCAAACACAACCCCGACAGTACCTCCAACTGCCATACCTACACAGCAGGCCGGAGTTTGCCCCACCACCTCAACCAACCAATACGAAACACACGAAACCGATTCTTCCTCCGTGCAAAACGGTATGGAGGCAGCAGTGCACCCCCACAAAAATATCAATGTTTACGGTTATGAACTTGTTCCAACCGGAAGAAAAACTCTTTTTGACCAACCCGGCTTACCTCAGGATGTGAAGGCCCCCCAGTTTTCGACTGTTTTCGCTTCCAATGTCTCCGTAATCAACCTTTACAAGATCTATGATTGGGATTCAAATCAGGGTAAACACTTGGCAAATGACGAAGTGAGCATGATAGGAATCGGAACGAATCCGGGCGACATCATCCGAGTGCCGGATGCTAAATTCAACTTAGATACAGCAAAAGATGAGTATGGTGGCCCACTTGCCATTGTTCTTTTTGCGGACGACAAGAGCATTACGCTTAAATACACTCTGCAAGACGATATCGTCGTACATTACACAACTTATATAGACAATATATGTGTTGATCCTAATCTGCTAATAGCTTATAACAACGCCAATGCCGGTGAAAAATGGCCAAACACAACAAGGAGACGATTGCCCGTGCTTAAGGGGAAACAGGTTATCGGAACTGCGAAAGCAAATGAAGTAAGATTAGCAGTCCGTAATTCAGGTGATGTAGTTGATCCCCGCTGGAAAAACGGTTGGTGGAGAGATGCTCCGGCATCGATCGGTGGCGGTACAACTGCCCCGTTACCTACCTCCTTCTGTGGAAGTTCAGCAAAACCAACTCTATTAACAGCAGATATTCCTGCCGCTTTTCCCGGAAAAATTACTGTCAAATGGAATAAAATTGCGTCCGCGACAAAATATTCACTGAAAATAGATGACATGTCGAGTCCATTCGACGAAACATGCACCAGTTCAAATGTGGGGGACGTTTGCCAAAATGATGTTAACCTAAATTCATCATCATTCCCCTTCGATGCCGAAGCAGGCCACAGTTACCGTATCATGCTTAGTTACACCGACACATGCGGTGGCACAAGCCCACCGGCGGAACAGATAATTTCCGCCTACCCACCAATTACTAACGCTTCTTGCCGCGTTCAAGGTTACCGTGTAGTTGTTGGACCAATCGACCAGAATTCTATGAAATCTACCGAAGGATATTTCATAAATACTGCCGATCCTAACAAATCGGAATCTATATGGGTGCCGGAAGTTGTTAAAGCTTCGACTATTTCGGTTACGGGTGGTACCCCAACTTCGTCCTTTCAATTTAATCCATATTCGTTCGTACTGCCGGCAGGACCTACCTATACCTTCTCTATGTCTTCAGTTGCCGGATATAATATTTATTCGCAGCTTTCAACCGAGCAGAATCCGGCAATACAGTGTAATGCGTTTTCATTAAATAATAGCCAGTCGACAACTGTAACCTGCTCCCCCAATCAGATTGTAAAACTATGGTGGTATTTTGTGCCAAACGGAATACCGACGGTTGCTTTAACTCCCACTCCAATTCCGGCAACCCCAACACCAACTGTGATACCGGAAATCACCTATTGTAAAGAGGTTCAGGTCCCCTCACAAGACAAATCAAAAAGCCTGGATATAGTAATACTCCCCGACGGCTACTCTGACCAGGCAGTGGTCGAACAAGACGCAAAGGTTGCAGTCGATAACTTTAATCGGACCAATCTCAGCGCAAAAAATAAAACGAAATTGAACTTCTGGGTGAATGTTAATCTGAGCCATGACTACGAAGTAAAGCCGGGGTGTGGTCAAGGCGTCGCAAATAAAGTCCCCTGCTGGAATAGAGAAAAGGCAAAGGAGGTCCAACGCCTCTGTGAAGCCGATGCATATATAGTTCTGAAGAATGCGTCATTACAACAACTGGTTGATGTTTGGAAAGTTGCCGGACTGGCTTTCCCAGGATCAAAAGAATCTCTGGTATTCTCCGGGCAAATGGAGTCTACTCCGCATGAGCTGTGCCATGCGATTGCTATGTGCAGCGATGAATACAGCTATGGTATAAAATCTAGACAGAATGACAACCCCTCATATAACTGCTCCGAATCTTCTGCTGCCTCTGCTCAATCTGCCTGTCCGAAGTGGCAAAAGGACAACGTTCCGGCACAATGCATACAGCAGTGTAAATTCGATGACTGGTATAGACCGGCGCTAAAAAGCACAATGTATAACCACATGGAATCGCACGATTTCAGCCAGCCGGCATTAATAATGTGGGAGAAGGCACTCGAGAAAATCTTATAATATGAAAACACTCATAAAGTCTATGACGTTGATCGCATTTTCATTGATTGTGTCGATGCTACTTTTCCCTAATATAGCAAACGCAGTCGTACCGGTACCAAATAAAACACTTAAAATAACGATAAAAAAAGCAGAGGTTTCCAAGCCAACTGTTTCCGACATTTTGATAGAAAATATTCCCCCGGAAGATTATCGCGTTGCCTTGACGGTTGACTACTACAGGTTCAAAATAGTGGGAGATGCCAATACCAATCTTTATACTGGGTGGGTTGTGAACCGCATAACTATTCCGCCCGACCCCATTAACCCACACAACTATACCGGTGGTGAGGCGGAAGTAGATTATCCTCTCATGACACTCAATTTACCCTACTTTGATGAGGCAAAAAAATTCATGATGTACGACGAAAATGATAATCTTCTTCTTGACATAGGTTTACATTTGTATGGGTTTCCTGATTCGAGCGTACGTTACGCCGAATGTGATTCATGCGGATACTGCCGCTATGCCAAAATACCTGGAGACTGGGAAAAATGTCGCGCATGTATTTACCCAGACGCAAGAAAGGATCCTGTAACCGGAGACACATTGAAAATAGATAGCGCTACCGGGCTGCAGATAACCTCTAAAAAGGGGCATGCATACACTAAGCTCGGATGTATCAAGTCCGATGGACTAGACACCGAAAGCGGACGTGCGTCAACAGTTAATTTTATACTTACTGTCGTCTCCGGCCTTACCGGAGGTCTGGCCATGATTTTCTTATCATATGGTGCATTCCTCATATTGAAATCCAAAGGAGACGTTGAGCAGATCAGTCGCGGTAAGCGGATAATTACCAGAACTATAATCGGTGTTATATTGGCGGTTGCGGCTATTCTTATCGTCAACATAATTGCCGGCGGAGTTTTACGGATTCCTGGATTTAAGTAAATTATTGAAGCTTGTCTTTATCCAACAATTCTTCCAATTTGGAACGGTCGGGTATAGAGATATACCCTTCATCTATTTTTATCAGGCCGTTTTTTTCCAACTTCTCAAGCTCGCGACTGACAGTTTCGCGAGCCAGCGCAATCGATCCTGCGATATCATAATGCGTAACCTTCACTGCAAATCTTTTTGTACCGTTTTGAATAACGCCAAGCCTTTGCTCTAAAAAAAGTAGCCTGGAGATAAGTCGTGAACGTGCATTGGTAAATTCAAGATTATCAATCCGATTTCTGTAAATATCAAGGAAATTGGCAATCCGTTTTGTCACCTGGAGCAAAATTTTACTATTGTCCGAGATTAGCCTTATAAAAACATCGGTCGGAGCCCGACGGATAACGATCGGAGATAGCGACTGGTAAAACTTAGTCAGCGGTTGTTTATCTAGTGTGTACAGAATTGGAAATATCTCGGTTGGTTTGTATATGAGGTAAATTTTTTCATCACCACAGAGAGTAACCGAATACGATTTCACATATCCGGATTCCAAATAAAATATACTTCCCGGAGCATCATCGGGACGACAAATAGTATGTCCTTTGCCGTATTTTTCGGCCGGGCATTCCAAAAAAAACTGGTCTATGGTTTGATATTTTTTCATCATAAAGCTTATATGAATTATATAAATAGGTTTAGATTGTGACAGTGATATAAATCATGCTCTGGTATAATAAGTTATATGAAACTTTTAATAACTGGAGGTGCCGGATTCATCGGATCTAACTTTATCCACTATTGGTTAAAAAAATATCCTGAAGATTCGATAATCAATTTCGATAAACTTACATATGCCGGTAACTTGGAAAATCTATCTGACATATCTGATAATTCCAACTATAAGTTCATTAAAGGCGATATTTGCGACCAAGTTCAGGTCGATAAATCTATGAATGGGGTAGATATCGTCGTGCATTTTGCGGCAGAATCACATGTTGATCGCTCCATACAGGATCCAATGCCCTTTATAAAAACCAATATCGAAGGAACTGCTAGACTTCTTGATTCAGCGCTCAGACACAACGTAAAAAGATTCCACCATATAAGCACTGACGAAGTATTTGGCGCTTTGCCATTGAATACTGCCGATATTTTTAATGAAAAAACACCTTATAATCCGAGAAGCCCCTACGCCGCTTCAAAAGCTGCCTCAGACCACCTTGTAAGGGCATATCATACAACATACGGCTTACAGACCACTATAACCAATTGCTCCAATAATTATGGACCATATATGTACCCAGAAAAATTGATTCCTTTAGCGATCACAAATCTTATCGAGGGGAAAAAAGTACCCGTATACGGGGATGGTCTCTACGTGCGCGATTGGTTATATGTCGAAGATCATTGTCGTGCGATAGATCTTATTCTCAAAGGCGGAAAACCGGGGGAAACGTATTTTGTTGGCGGACTTACAGAAGATATACCAAATATAGAAGTCATTAAAAAGATCTTAAACATAATGGGTAAGGATGATTCAAATATTGAATATGTTAAAGATCGACCCGGTCATGACCGCAGATATGCAGTCGACTGGACAAAAATAAATCAGGAGCTTGGTTGGCAGCCAGAATTCACATTCGACGAAGCGCTCGAAAAAACCATTAAATGGTACAGCGAAAATACAGATTGGTGGATGAAAATAAAATCAGGAGAATATAAAGAGTACTATAAAAAACAATACTCATCTTAAAAACCGATTTCCAGGATAAGAAAAAAAGCATAGAGCGATAAAAGAACCAGTCCTTCATTTCTAGATATACTTCTGTTGGAGCGTGAAAATATATAGAAACATATCATCGCAAGCGTAAATAAGGCAAAGGTTATAAAAAAGCTTCCGTTGTGCACGGTAAAGTTACCGTTAATCATGATTAAAAGCCCAAATACAAACGAGTTGCCGGCCGCCGATCCAACATAATCTCCAAATGCGACTTCCTTATCCTTTTTTATTATCGAATTCACTGCGATAATAAACTCAGGTAAGTTTGTACCCACAGACAGTGCAAGCAAACTGATAAGGTAGGTATGCACATTAAATAATCCGGCAAAATACATGGTCTGATCGACTAGTAAATTACCGACAAAAAAAGTTGTTACGGCTCCAACTGCAAGTTTTATCATTGGCACCATATTATGTTTTTTGTGTTCGAATAAATCTTCTTCGGCATTTTTCACGACCTCTGTCTTAGATTCGATAAAAAGCAGGAGGAGCAGATAAATAATCATTAAGAATAATCCGTCTTTGCGACCCAATTGTCCGTCCAGCACAAATATGGCGGGCGAAAGTATCACAAAAAGCGAAAAAACCAGATTGTTATTGGTTAACTGATGAGATAGCGCGATACCGTTGCCCAGTATTGACAAAAGCGGTATGGCAAGTAAAAACAACACGAAAGATGCGCCTATCAGATCTCCGACAAATATTTCCGGCTCCTTGTTCATGATGGAATTCAAGCCAACACTCAGTTCAGGGATAGTAGTAAGCATTCCCAGTAGAAAAAATGATGCGGCAAAAGACGAAATATGAAGACGTTTCGCAAAATGATTGACGCCGTCAATTATTAGTTCAGATGCCATCCACATTAGTAGAAACGCAGAGGCGAAAATGATTATATGCAGAAACAGCATAAAAAAAATTATACTAAAGAAAGCTGTTGTTTTTTCAACTATTTTCGATTATGATATCTTGATATATGACGATAACTGTAATTGGGCACGGTTATGTAGGCTTGGTGACCGCATGCGTGTTTGCAGATTTCGGGAACACCGTATGGGTAGTTGGACATACAAAGTCTAAGCTTGACAGACTGAGAAACGGGGACCCGATCATATACGAACCAGGGTTGAAAGAGCTGCTTGAAAAAAATATTAAGGCAAAAAGATTGATTTTTACCGAGTCTTACGATAAAGCTATCCCTTCTTCAGAAATCGTATTTATTACTGTCGGCACACCGCCAAAGGCAACTGGCGAAGCGGATCTTTCCACAGTATTTGAAGTAAGCGAACACATTGCCAAGTATCTTAAAAAAGGATTTACGGTAGTTTCATGTAAGAGCACTGTTCCTGTCGGCACAAATTACAAGGTGGCTGCGATAATAGAAAAAAATAAGTCAAGTCAGTCAAAATTCGCAGTTGCATCCTGTCCGGAATTTTTGCGTGAAGGAACAGCTATATTCGACACACTCAATCCTGATCGTGTCGTGATCGGTTCCGATTCGGAAAAGGCTATACAGCTTTTAGTCGAGTTACACAAACCCTTAGAGGGCAAGAGAGTCATAACTGATCTCCCCTCAGCCGAACTCATAAAATACACATCAAATGCAATTCTCGCAACAAAAATATCTTTCGCTAATCTTATTTCCTTTTACTGTGAAAAGGCTGGTGCCGACGTGGAAACAGTCCTTGACGGTGTCGGGCTAGATAAAAGGATCGGAAGAATATTCTTTAGTCCCGGGGTTGGTTACGGCGGCTCGTGTTTTCCCAAGGATGTCAAAGCCCTTATAAGTATAGGAAAAAGCTTAAAAACTGAAACCTCGATACTGGATTCGGTCGAAAAAGTAAACAAGATGGCCAAGGATAACTTTATCGAAAAATTCGTGACAAGAATCAAAAAAGGCAGAGTCGCCATTTGGGGACTGAGCTTCAAACCAAATACAGACGACATTCGCGAAGCGCCATCCGTTTACATAATCAGGAAGCTGCTCGAAAAAAAATACAAAGTGGCAGCTTACGACCTCGCAGCCACGGAAAACATAAAAGGAATTTTTGGCGATATGATTGAATACTATGAAAATCCATATGACACCGTCAAAGATGCGGATGCGCTCTGCATACTTACGGAGTGGAATGAATTCAAGCAAGCAGACCTAAAAAAAGTCAAGCAACTTATGAAAAAACCGGTCATCTTTGACGGAAGAAATATTTATAATCCGCAACACCTGCAAAAACTGGGATTCACCTATGTTTCTACAGGTAGAAAACCGGTATAACTTCTTATGAAAGTACTAATTACAGGCGGATCAGGATTCATCGGCTCGCATTTAGCCAAATTTCACATCGAACATAAGGACGAAGTAACGGTACTCGACAATCTTATCACAGGAAATTTACGCAATATCAGAACCCTCATCGGTCTGGACAACTTCACATTTAAAAAGGCAGATGTCACTACGGTAAAGCTTCGTTCGCTCCCAAAATCCGACCTGATCTACCACATGGCCTCGCCGGCCTCGCCGATTCAATACAAAAAATATCCAGTGGAAACCCTTATGACCAACTCGCTCGGCACCAAAAGAATGCTCGAGTACGCTGCCGATTGCAAAGCTAAGTTTCTTTTAGCATCAACTTCTGAGGTATATGGCGATCCCGCAATCCACCCGCAAACGGAAACTTATTATGGCAACGTCAATTCGGTTGGTCCTAGAGCTTGCTATGACGAGGCTAAACGCTTCGCTGAGGCAATGGTGGTATCATTTATCGACAAAATGGATGTGGATGCTAGAATCGTCAGAATCTTTAATACATATGGACCAAATATGGAAGTCAACGACGGCCGCGCGGTGTCAAACTTCATCACTCAAGCTTTATTAAACAAACCGATAACCATCTACGGCAGCGGCAAGCAGACACGCAGTTTCTGCTATGTCAGCGATCTTGTCCGCGGCCTTAACAAACTCGCAACCTTGCCAGGACTAAAGAAAAAAGTGATAAACTTGGGTAACCCGCAGGAAATTTCCATAAATGAACTTGCAAAGATAGTTATTGATATGACAGGCACAAAGTCTAAATTAGTATATGAAAAAGAGTCGGATGAAAACGACCCTAAAAAAAGAAAGCCCGATATTACAAAAGCCAAATCATTACTGAACTGGAAGCCGGAAATATCCCTTGAAAATGGTCTAAGTTCAACAATAAATTATTTTAAGAAGATACTATGAGAACAGCTGTAATTGTTGTACCGACTTACAACGAAGCCGGTAATATCGAACTCTTAACGGAAAAAATATTTAAGGCGGTCGAGGAATCAAGAAACTGGAATGTCGAGCTCCTTTTTGTGGACAGTTCCTCAAACGATGGTACAACAGAAAAAATCCAGAATCTGCAGAAAAGCAGCCGGAAAATACACTTGCTTGTGACAAAAAAAGAGGGATTGGGTAAAGCATATGTGGCAGGATTTGAATATGCGACAGAAAAGCTCAATGCTTACCTGATTTTCGAAATGGATGCTGATTTATCGCATAATCCCGAGGACCTGCCAAAATTTCTTAAACAAATCGAGCAGGGTGCTGATTTTGTGATTGGATCCCGCTATATACCCGGTGGCTCAATACCTTCAAACTGGGGATTTCATAGAAAACTTTTTTCCCGCACAGCAAATATATTTGTAAAGTACGGTTTCATGAAAAGAAATATTACCGACTGGACTGACGGATATCGCGCAATCAAAGCCTGGATTGTTAAATCGGGTATGAAACATATCAGCAAATACTCAGGTTATGTATTCCAGATAGCGTTTCTTGACCATGCCATAAAAAATAATGCTCGGATAACAGAAGTTCCCGTAAATTTTAAGGACAGGAGCTACGGTAAATCGAAAATCAACGCGCCACAATACATATCGCAAACAGTGCTGTATGTACTCACCCACTCGCCTTTTATCAGATTTGTTATCGTCGGAGGTGCCGGGTTCATACTTGATTTCATAATCACTTATTTTTTTATAAACAAACTACATACTGCTGTATGGTCGGCAACTTTAGTCAGCACAGAGAGCGCGATTATTTCAAATTTCTTACTTAATAATTACTGGTCGTTTTCTCACAAAAAAATTGGCAGCAGCAGATTGAAGTTTATTCTCAGCTTTCTGAAATTTAACCTTATTTCTTCAGGCTCAATCGCAATTCAAACAATTGGTATGCAAATATGCAGCTACTATTTCGGACGTGAACTCTGGTATGTATATAAGATCGTGATAATATTTTTTATAGTAATACCTTATTCATATATCTTATACAATAAATTCATCTGGAAGGAAAAATAAGCAGTTATTCTTTTTCAGCATACTGGCCTGATATCCAACCAGTTTTTTCTGTTTCATATTCTATCTTAAACCAACCATTCTTCTCCTCAAGCACTTCAAAAGTGTCTCCGGGCTTCACTTGTGCAGATTCACTTGCCACAACTGACGCATCTGCCCTCACGCGAAGAAAGCCTGTCGGAGTATCCTTAATAGTAACTTTAACCGGACCTTCCTGAGTTTTTTTAGTCGTAGAACTTGGAGTTGAAGATTTATCATTATCTCGTAGCAGTGCAGCTCCCGATGCTTCAGGAGTTGGCGTTGTGCGCTGCTGTGAAGGATCTATCGCAAGCTTAAAAGATGCGCTCACACGGTATCCTGAATTTACATTGATTTTTGCCGTGCGACGAAACATTCCTGGCATGAGAACAGATAATTCATGATTTCCTTTCATCACGTCCTCAAGAACAAGCGGCGCCACTCCCATCTCGTTGTTATCAAGAGATACTATAGCACCATTGGGGTCGGTTTCGACGTATACTTCACCAAAATCGGCCTCTTTCGGATCTTTTTCCATCTTGGTGAGGGTAAATACCTCACCGGCAGTACTTATCTCCGAATCGCCAAGTTCTCTATTAATATACGTGCGAGTATTCTGATGTACTGTAGCTTTTAATTCTGATGTTGCTGTTTGCCCTGCCGAACCCTCAGGAATGAGTTTTACCATATATTCTCCCTCTTTAAGTTTGCCTTCGTAGGGAGTTTTACCAACAAGATTATTATCGATAAATACCTGGGCTGTTGGAGCGGAGGCTACCTGAAGAATCCCAAAAGAATTTTGGTTATCATACATAAAAAACCGAAAGCCAATAATTCCGGCAAATACCAATATTAGAATTCCGAGTAATAA
>CAYYYG010000040.1:0-9267 GCA_964476135.1 uncultured Gammaproteobacteria bacterium
CTTTTCACCTTTCCTTCACAGTACTAGTTCACTATCGGTCAGTTTGAGTATTTAGCCTTGGATCGTGACCGACCCGGCTTCCCACAAGGTGTCGTGTCTCGTGGTACTTGGGAACAAAATAAGGTAGCAAAAAATTTCGAATACAAGGCTGTCACTTTCTATGGCCGTCCTTTCCAGAACGTTTTTCTATCTTTTGCTAATCCCATATTATTTGCCCCACATAGTCCAGCCCGAAGGCTGGTTTTAGGCTGTTCCGCGTTCGCTCGCCACTACTGACGGAATCTCATATGATTTCTTTTCCTCCGGGTACTTAGATGTTTCAGTTCCCCGGGTCTCCTCCCTGTCTTGCGACAGGATCCTCAATATTGCTATTGAGGGGGTTACCCCATTCGGAAACCGACGATTCGTAGCGCCTGTTTAAGGGCTGATCGTCGATATCGCGCTCTAACACGCGTCCTTCTTCGGCTCAAACTGCCAAGGCATCCACCATTGGCTTTATTCTCCTATCTCTTTCGTTTAGTTAAAAATTGGCCTACTTCAATACTTATTGCCAGGACATGGCAATAAGTAGTATGCAGCTCTATTGATTTTTTGTTATACAAAAAATCAAAGAACCGCAAAACACACCGAATTTTTAATGTGCTCAAAATTCTGTTTCCCGCTGGTACTCAGACGGGTGTGGACCCGGCCGGACTTGAACCGGCGACCTTCTCATTGCAAATGAGATGTTCTAGCCAGCTGAACTACAGGCCCGTCACAATGACGGTCTACGATAGATTTTTGGGCGAAGCTGTTAGGAGAGCAGTTATAGTTGTCTCCAATGTTGCCTCACACCGAAAGACTCACATTCATCGTAAAAGCTATTTTAATCTAATGATTTTCAAAAATCAAGCGTAATTATCATCTTATTTTTAATAATACTGTTGCATTTTTCCCTCGAAATCTTTTATATTGTTTATAGCCGTTAAATACGGCTATATATATTATTAATATAGTAATCACATGTCAAAACACACTCAGCTTGCGGTCTGGTTTGAAGAAGTTGATAAAAACGATGTCGGACTTGTCGGCGGAAAGGGTGCTAATTTAGGCGAAATGGCGCAAGCCAACCTCCCAATTCCCTACGGCTTTATTGTTACATCAAAGGCTTATTTTTATTTTATCCAAACAGCAGGACTGCAAAAACCGATTGCCGATGCTCTTAAGGGAGTCAATTACGATAATGGAGCCGATCTTGATCGAGTATCGAAAAAAGTAAGAGACCTTATTATGCAGGCCGAAGTGCCGCATGCATTATCTAAAGAAATACTACAATATTATGCGGATCTGCCTGTTAAACAAGAAAAATATTTCAAACGGAATGTTTCATTTTTCGAAGAGAATATCAGAAAGCTCAGGCAGGTGTATAACCATCCTCTCGTCGCCGTAAGGTCATCGGCAACTGCGGAAGATTTGCCGGACGCCTCATTTGCAGGTCAGCAAGAAACATTTCTTAATGTTCGGGGCGACAGTCATTTGTTAGTAAAGGTTAAGGAATGCTGGGCCTCTCTGTTTACCGCAAGAGCGATATATTATAGACACGAACAGGGATTCGATCATTTCAAAGTCGGATTAGCAGCCGTTGTTCAACGCATGGTGCAGTCGGATAAATCCGGTATTGCATTCAGTATCGATCCGGTAACCAATGATAAAACTAAAATCGTGATAGAGGCAATCTTCGGATTAGGCGAGTATATCGTTCAGGGAAAGGTTACGCCCGATCACTATGAGGTAAATAAAAAATCATTCGTGTTTCTTAAAAAAGACGCAAATTATCAAAATTTAAAGTATGTCAAATCGGGTGTTGATAACGTCGAGGTCAAACTGACCAAAGCAGAGGGTATAGTTCAGAAATTGACCGATGAGGAAATCGTTAAGGTAGCAATGCTTGTTCGTGATATAGAAAATCATTACTACTTTCCGCAGGATATTGAATGGGCTATAGAAAACAGTCATGTTTACATCGTACAATCGCGTCCGATAACTACTATAAAGGAAGGAAATGACCAAGTAGTCAAACCTAAAGAAGGCTCGATACCTGTTTTAACGGGATCACCAGCTTCACCCGGTGTTGGTATTGGCCCAGTCACTCAAGTACATTCACCCAAAGAAATAGACAAAGTAAAAAAAGGCGATGTGCTCGTTGCTCCGCAAACTAATCCAGACTACGTACCGGCAATGAAAAAAGCAATTGCGATTGTTACGGAAAAAGGTGGTAGAACATCGCATGCGGCTATTGTTTCACGCGAACTCGGCATTCCTGCTGTTGTCGGCGCCGAAAACGCCACAAAAATCCTCAAGAATGGAGAGGTAGTTTCGGTTAACGGAGCATCCGGTGAAATATTCAAAGGGAGTGTTTTTTCAAAACAAGCCATAGCTGGTTCGCATGTTGCGCAAAGTCATCATCATGTTAAAACGCTTACACGTGTTTATGCCAATCTGGCCGAACCGGAGCAAGCAAAAAAAGTCGCTGCGTCCGACGTCGACGGCATTGGGTTGCTGCGAGCTGAATTTATGATCGCTGAGATAGGTATGCATCCTAAGGAATTTATCAAGCATCATAAACAGCATGAATTTGTCAATAAGCTGTACAGTGGCTTGCACAAATTTGTCGATGCTTTTACGCCGCGTCCGGTTGTGTATCGTGCGACGGATTTCAAAACAAACGAATATCGCAACTTAGCCGGGGGCAAAGCATATGAAAAGCATGAAGAAAACCCGATGATCGGTTTTAGAGGTGCTTCACGTTATCTTGCTGACCAGGATGTATTTAAGATGGAGTTAGAGGCCATTCTCAGGGTCTGGGAAAAAGGTTACAGAAATCTCCATCTGATGATTCCGTTTGTTAGAGTTCCATGGGAGCTTATAAAAATAAAAGAAATCGTTGCATCACACGGTTTGTTGGCGCTTCCTGGCTTCAAACTGTGGATCATGGTCGAAGTGCCAGCATGTGCTTTGAATCTGGAAGAGTTTTTGAAACTCGGTGTGGATGGTGTGTCGATAGGTACCAACGACTTGACCATGATGCTTCTTGGAGTCGATCGTGATAATGAAGTCGTTGCGAACATATACGATGAGCGTAACCCGGTAGTGGTTCAAGTTCTTGAGTATATCGTGTCGACCTGTGCTCAATACGGAGTCACCTGCTCCATCTGTGGTCAGGCAGCTTCCGACTATCCGAGTCTTGTTGAAAAACTGGTTAAAGCGGGGATTACGAGCGTATCTGTCAACCCCGATGCCGTCGATCGCACGAGAAAACTGATATTCGATATCGAAAAGAAGAATTTTGAAAATAAAAAGCACAAAAAATAACCAGTATGGCAACGATTAAATCAATAAGAGCGCACGAAATCATAGACTCACGCGGATATCCGACTATCGAGGGTCAACTGACCCTCGATAACGGAATGACCGTATTAAGTTCTATGCCTGCTGGCACATCGATTGGTTCGCATGAGGCAATAGAACTTAGAGATAACGATAAGGCCAGATTTGGTGGCATGGGGGTGACCAAGGCCTGCGGATATATAAATGATCTTATCGGTCCGAAACTCGTCGGGGTGTCGCCGGAAAAGCAGCAGGAGATTGATTCGTGGATGCTTAAGGCAGATGGATCAAGCAATAAGAGTAATTTAGGATCAAATACGACTCTCACAATATCCCAGCTTGTTGCAAAGGCAGCTGCCGTATCGCTCGGCATGCCGCTGTATGCTTACATAAACTCGGTTTACAATAAAACTTTCAAGGACGATTTGAAAGTATCCAAAATACCGGCTCCCCTGTTTAGCATGATTAACGGAGGTAAGCATGCACATAACAACATTGAGTTTCAGGAATTTCACATAATACCCTCCTCGTCATTAACTTTTTCTAAAGCATATCAGATGGGCGTTGAGTTCTACCAGGAATTACAGAAGGTGCTGCTTTACCGTAATGCTACGACATCGGTTGGTGAAGAGGGCGGATATAGTCCGAACTTCAGTACTAATGTAGATGCCTTGGAGGTACTTAAGGAAACGATCATTCAGATGGGTTTAAAAATGGGTCTGGATATTTTTATCGGTATCGATGTCGCGGCTTCCAACTTTTATAAGGACGACCGCTACATAATCCGCGATAAGCCACATCCTCTGAAAAGAGATGAGTATGTGGCATTTATCCAGACGCTCGTGACTAAGTATTCTATTCTAAATTTAGAAGATCCGATATTCGAAGACGACTGGGACGGTTGGAAAAAACTCGCGACTACTTTACCGGAACAAATATATCTAGTCGGTGATGATCTTATCACAACCAATAAAACCAGGCTCATGAAAGCGATTGAAAACCAGACCTGTTCGACCGTACTTATAAAGCCAAATCAGATTGGTACGATTACCGAAACACTTGAAGTAATCAATATCGCAAGGAAAAACAATTTTAATTATGTTGTGTCACACCGGTCCGGCGAAACCAATGATGACTTCATCGCTGATTTTTCGGTTGGTATTCAGGCAGACTTCGTAAAATTCGGCGCACCATCGAGAGGTGAGCGTATCGCCAAATATAACCGACTCTGGACGATTGAACGTGAGGAGTTGAAGGTGGTATAATCCGGTATGATCGGGAAAATAAAAGGACTGCTTGCCGAAGTCGATGGGCAAATGATACTTATCGAAACTTCAGGTGGTGTGTTTTATCGCGTTTATGCACCGCCAGCTATGTTTTCAAAAAAAACTGGCAGCGACATTGAACTTTATACTTATTTGCAGGTACGTGATGACGCACTAGTGCTTTTTGGGTTCGAAACAAAGTCTAATTATGAGTACTTCAATCTGCTTCTGACCGTTCCTGGCGTTGGACCAAAAACGGCTTTTAATGTAATGTCTTATGCCAAGCCATACGAAATCAATCAGGCGGTACGGAATAATGATGTGAAATTTTTTTCGAAGGTGCCTGGTTTGGGTAAAAAAACAGCAATGAAAATTATCCTCGAGCTTTCACAGAAGCTTAAAGAGGAATTCCATATGGAAAAAATGATCGTTTCAGATGACGACAATCTTGTTGTCGATGCGCTTGTTTCACTTGGATTCAAGAAGCAGGATGCAATGAAGATTCTTGAGAAACTGGACGCGTCTTTGACGGTTGAAAATAAAATTAAAGAAGCCATAAGAGTTGCGACATCAAAAAGATAATATGACAGATCAGAATACACCCGATTTATCGAACCTGCGTCCGCAAAAATTGAAAGATTATGTCGGTCAGGGAAATATTGTCCGCACACTGAAGTTATTTTTAGACGCCGTAAAAAGCCGTGGCGCACCTTCTGAACACATACTGTTTTATGGTCCTCCGGGAATCGGCAAGACCACGCTTGCCTATATTATTGCCAATGAGCTTACCGGAGATATTAAAATCACGTCCGGAGCGGCAATTACCAAAGGTGGCGATCTGGCGGCAATTCTCACAAACCTCAAAGATAACGATGTTTTGTTTATAGACGAAATACACCGTATGCCAAAACCAGTCGAGGAAATGTTATATCCGGTTATGGAAGAGTACGCCTTAGATATAATCATCGGCAAAGGGCCTTCTGCAAGAACCGTCCGGCTCACTGTTCCGAGAATAACAATAATAGGTGCAACTACAAAACTGGCGCTATTATCGGCGCCGCTTCGCGACAGATTCGGCCTCCTGTTAAGATTGGACTATTATACGATAGACGAAATGGTTAATATAATTCTTCGATCCGGCAAAATCTTGGAAGTCGAAGTGTCTGAAGGTGCAGCACATGAAATTGCCAAAAGAGCTCGTAAGACTCCGCGTATAGCCAACCGTATTCTCAAACGTGCCCGCGATGTACTTCAGGTAGACAAACATGATTCCATCGATGAAAATCTGGTGGACAAACTGTTTTCGATGCTGGAAATAGATTCGGCGGGTCTTAACGATATCGATATTCAATACCTCCGGCTTCTCGGTGAGAAATTTCAGAATTTTCCCGTCGGTCTTGAGACTATCGCCTCCTCTTTATCTGAGGATAAGCAGACTATAGAAGAATTTATTGAGCCGTATTTGCTGCAGCTCGGATTCATAAAAAAAACGCCACGAGGTCGGATGCTCACCAGAAAGGCATTTGAACATCTTAAATTGAAGGTTCCGGATTCCGAGCAACAGGAGAAACTTGTTTGATATAATATTTTTGGCTGCCGGGGTGGCGCCTGCCCGCATTGCTGCGCAAAGCGCTGCAGGCGGGAAATGGCAGATTTACTGTTTCGGATTTTTGCAGAAAATGAGTTTAAGCCGGGGTGGCGAAATGGCATACGCGCAGGACTTAAAATCCTGTGATAGCAATATCGTGAGGGTTCGACCCCCTCTCCCGGCACATAAAACTTCATATACGAATCTGATAAGATAACTGTATGTTCAGGTCTTTAATCTTCATTAAATTTTTTGTACTGTCGTTCGCATTAGTCGTTATAGTTTTTAATCTGAAAGCTCAGTCAAGTTGCCCTCTTAAACGCCAGGGTGATGCAGATTGCGCTTATGATGGGTCTGGCAAGCAGAATGTCGCGCTTTCGGATTTCGAAATATGGCGAAAGGAATATTATACGAATTGCTCCGCTGCAGACCAATTAGCTTGTCAGACGGATGAAGACGGTGACGGCAGCGCTATGGATTCCAACTTTAATTTCGTTGGTTCGGGAAACGGCAATGAACTTGCGAACGGAGTTATCGATTTGATTGATTTTAATATCTGGCGTAAAGGTTATTTTTCAAGTTGTCAGTATCCGGCTCAAGTTTTGGACTTAAATAATTGGTATATCGGATTGCCGTTTGGCGGACCACAAAATGTATATCAGCCTGAGCTTGCAAACTATCGCATTGATCCCTGGTTTACAGCTAATTCTGATTGTGCCTCCGTACGATTCCGGGCACCAGTAAATGGTGTGACCACCTCAGGATCAAGTTTTGCACGTTCCGAGCTAAGAGAGACGGTGGGTTCAACACATGCCGCCTGGAATAGCGAATCTGGTACGCATACGATGGAGATCGAGCAGGCAATCACACACCTGCCTGATCTTAGAAAGTTTATTGTTGCGGGACAAATCCATAACACTTCAGAATATTTTTTGTACACCAGATTGGAATATCCAAGATTGTTTATTTCTGGAAATGGTATTGTTGGGCCAACTCTTGACGCAAATTATACTCTGGGAAAAAAATTTACCATAAAATATGTAGTCGCTGGAGGAAATGTAAATGTATATTACAATAAAGGCGCCTCGCCAGTGTTCACCTACCCTAAGAAAAGTTCGACTTTATACTTTAAGGCTGGTGCATATGTACAATCCAATTGTTCGTATGAATCAAACTGTAATGAAAATAACTATGGAGAAGTTGAAATTTATAAGCTGTCGGTAACCCATCAATAATTTTATTGAAATGCTATAATAATACCTGAGTTGGTCCTTCGCCAGAATATAGGCTCAGGACTAACTCTCCGTACGGCTCGCTCTGCATCGCCTACGGAGAGTTGAGCCTCCTTAGCTCAGTGGTAGAGCATCCGCTTTGTAAGCGGCAGGTCGTCAGTTCAAATCTGACAGGAGGCTCAGTTTTCTCACCTTATAGTTTTTCCTGCTTCGAAAGCTTCTTTTGGCAATCCTATGATAGAATATCGTTCTGTTCGATCGGGTTTGTTTAGGAGGGAACAATGAATGTTTTGAGATTGAGCTCAAATGCGGATTACGAAATCATCGCCTTGTTCGATGATAACACGGAAGTGAAAATAAGCACATTTTGGAAGTTTTCTACTAGCCTGGAAAATTCCATCAGGCTTATCATTATCAATCGATTTGGCATGAAGGCCGTGCAGTATCACGGAAAATTGTCTTACAACTGGTTTGATCCGGCCCAATACCAGATCGTTTTTAATTCCGGTGTAATAACCAAACCGGAAATGGCCGAGTACCTGCGGTTGATCGGTCTTTATTTGCATGAAGACCACAGTCGGGGCACAGACATAATGCGCGCTGCAATGCAGATTTGTTTGCCCCTGATTGATGCCTTGGCTAATAACCAGGTCATGACTAACGGTAGGTATTAATTATCACTTAAGTCTGTAATCTAAGGGTTACAGACTTAAGTATCTCATTTAGGCGTGATCTTTGTTATAATTTATGCTGGACTGCGGCCGTAGCTCAATTGGATAGAGCAACTCCCTTCTAAGGAGTAGGTTGACCGTTCAATTCGGTCCGGTCGCGCCAATTTTTTTTGACTATGGATAAAAAACTATATATATCGCCTGTTGTTTTAGCTGTTATCAGAAATGACGAGGGTAAATATCTGCTTACAAAGCGGGCTATGGCCGATGAGGAAGATATTCCGGAATTTAAGGATAAATGGGAGCTTCCGGGTGGTGGCGTGAATTTCGGAGAGTCGCCAGAAGAAGCAATAAAAAGGGAAATCCGTGAGGAAGTAGGACTAGATATAACTAATTTACATATGCTTTCCTTTACGTTTACAAAAGTCCGGAGCCCCTGGCATGGTCTTTTTTTAATATTCGTTTGTGATATGGTTGATCCGGAAGAACCCGTCACTCTCAACGAAGAATCCAGTGGATATGCATGGATGTCGTATGAAGAAGTATATGCCGTTCCGACTTTGCCCGGCGTAACTGATGTATTTGATTATTTGGAAAAGAGAGGAAAAGGTAATGTCGGTGGAAAATTATAATCCATTAAAATCTTCTTCTGATGAAGACCCTTTGGAAAAAATAAAGCGGCTATTTCCCCGTGTGCCCGAGAAAACTGCGACTACACTGCTGAGTCAGATGAGTATTGAAGAAGCCATTAGGTATTTATCTGAACAGCACTGGACGAATCTTACTTTGAATGGAGATCTTTTTTCGCATAGCTATTCCGAATGGGAATAAGGAAGTCTTGTACTATCTCTAAAATCTCAAATATTTGAAATCTTGGAGATAGTGTCGACAGACTTCGGCCATAAAAGGCTAAAGCTTCTGTCTGTCGACAGCTACCCCTTCCTTGCCAGCTAAAGCTGAGGGAGAAAAAATTTCTAGGTCTTTGACCGACCAATCGCAGAGGCAATGGCGCCAATCAGGCCGAGCGGACTCTTGAGGCCATCGAGGCCAAATTCATCATCCTCTTCGTCGACGATATGGATGCTGATCTTGACGTTTTCCAGAGGGATGCCGTGTTTGCGCGCAGCATTGACGGCGCTCAAAAA
>CAYYYG010000041.1:0-8454 GCA_964476135.1 uncultured Gammaproteobacteria bacterium
TACTGGTAAAGATGGTCATACCGCATCACTTAAATCAGTAATAGGTAATCCTTCAAGACCGAATTCCAAAACATATATCGTGGAGTGTATTTCCACGTCAGTGGGTCAGGTTTGTACTACCGGAAATGCCGACAAACTAGCAGACATCAGTTGGGATTCGAGTCTGACGGACTTGCAAGCTTTGACCGGTTACCAATTTCAAGGTTTGTACGATATAAGGAAGGTAGCTATAGACCAATCAGCAAATCCGATCATGACCGACGCTGAAGGAATGATTCCTACGGTTGAATGGAAAAGCGCAACTTCACAAGCAACCGATCATTCTTTTTACGCACTTAATATTCTTGATAATGTTTCATATGTTACCGATGGTTACAATGAGTCGCAGAAACAAGCGACATTCGAGCTTATGTTTGAGGATGACAGCGACTGTGCTTCCTTGCGATGGGATCCGTATGGCACCATATTCGACAGTAAAACTCTCGAGCCGATTCCCGGCGCAACGGTCACGTTATACGAAAAAGAAAATGGAGTTTATGGTGGCCCGGCAAGAATACCTGGTGTAAATAATCCGGTTCGCACCGAAGCAGACGGAGTATTTAATTTTGTAGTGCCTGATGGTACTTATAAACTTAATGCTGCAGCAGGAAATTACCAAGCTCTGCCTACCTCGCTTGCCGAGATCAATAAAGCTTATTTGAACGTATATTCAAATATCTACACGGGTGAGGAAGCAACCCAAGATATTATCCAAAAAGACGGTGTTCCACAGCTTCGCAATATCCCGCTTGTTCCGAACGCCGGCTACACCGGCTCGTACCCTGTCAAAGTGATAAATTATACCCAGGCAGTCGATAAAACTAACGGAATATTTACGATTAGGGGCACGGTATCCCATCCCTTTGCCGATATAAGGGTATACACTTCACTAGTCGGTACAACAAACATCGCCAGATATTTACCTCTCGATTTTCATGCAAGTAAAAATGGAGCGTTTACTATATCGATCAAACTGTCGCTGCTCGAACCGACAGAGATTGTAGGTGGTATCGAGGCGACAAAAAAGAATTTCAGTCAGCCTCAAATTAACTCCGGAATAATAAGAAGCATAATTTCTTCAGTCGGAAAATTGCTGGGCAGTACCGTAATCGCCCAGGAAGTTGATCAGGTCCGAATGCCGATTCCTCCGATTCTTAATAATATTGATGGCTATGCTTACGATGACTCAGGTACGCTATTGACCAATGCTACGGTTGGAGTTTACGTAAAGTTTTCCGACAAGCTGGTTTTTGAAACCAAGACAGACGATTCCGGGCATTTCACCATCGATTCGGCCAAATTGCCCCCAATCCCATATGTACTTAAGTACACCACAAAGAGCAATAAACAGCTCGAAGTAACAACCGAGAAGTACTTGAAAGATAATGCGGTTTACATTCAGAGGACCAATCAGAATCCCAATAATACACAAGTATTTCCTTCGAATGCTCCGGGTCAGTCCGTCAGTCCGGCAGTTATAGTATCACCTACTGTAGCGGTAGAAGAAGATAAGCCAAAAACTAACAGTTTACTTTCGCTAGCCATTGTTATGGTAGTCGCGATTATTGTGATAGGTGGAATATTTTATTTTCTCAGAAGAGATAATGTGCCAAAAATATAAAGCAAAACACTAAGTGTAAATTTGACGGCTGTATTTATTACCTAAAAATGCAGCCGTCTTTTTTATAAGTTTACGGCGCTGTCGGCGAGTTTGATTGCGTCTTTTTCGTAATCAACAGAAGTTTTGGGCGTGAGGAAGTGTTTAGACAGTTTGGTAACGGCATTTTTCCAGAATTTGTAAGACCAGAAACTCGCCTTTTCCTGATTTGGATCGAAATCCAAGAGGTGTCCGATAAGTTTCCATCCCATGTAAAATAAATAGCGGAAATCATGGAAGCTGCGGATGCCCATGATCTTCCTCATTATATATTGAGGTGTCATAAATGAAGAATACAGCTCCTGTTCAAGCTCCAGCAATTTTTCCGCCGGGAACGGTGTTTTCATGACCGGCTGACGCATGTCGAAATCATCGTAGTTATCGGTCAGAAGCCAGCCTTTTTCCTTACACTCTTTGTAAAGCGGTGTACCTGGATAAGGAATGACTATGGTCGCCTGCATCGTTTCGTAGTAACCCTTCTTAAAAGCATACTTAGCTATGGCGATTGTTCTTTTTGCGTCTTCATACGATTCCCAAGGATATCCAAGCATGATGGTTATGTGCGGATCGAGTCCGGCTTTTCTTGCCATTCTAGGGCCGTTTATCGCATCGGCTTCTTTCGTGCCTTTATCGAGCCGATCGAGAGTTTTCTGATTTCCCGATTCCATTCCGTATAGTATGAATCTGAAACCGGCTTTGCCCATAAGATCGTAGTATTCCTGATTTAATGCATTGAATCGCATATTACAGCCGTATCTGACTTTTTTATTATAGCCGCTGTCTATAAGGAGCTGACAAAATTTTTTCAGTTTGGGACCGATAAAGAGAGTTCCGGCGTCATCGAATATTTCTTTTACTCCGTAGCGATCGACAACATGTTTGACTTCTTCAAAAAGTCTTTCCGGAGAAAAACTCCGGTATGAGCCCAGGGGGTTGATGGTATGATCCCAGACGCAAAAAGTACACCGATTCCACCAGCAGTCGCGCCCGGAATACATATATGTTGCTGGAGTATATTTGTAATTGCCGTTTTCATATGCATAGAGTTCCCATTTAGTCAGATCACGATCAACGAAGGGTAGATCATCAAGCTTGTGTTTTAACGAGGCTACTCCTGTATTATGAATTTTTTCTCCAGATGTTAAGCTATCTGTGCGTTTTGGTGCAGCTTTAATATCAGTGTCCGATTCTCGCCAATATACTCCACCTTCAAGCTCTTCGCCCTTATAAATATGGTTAAGTAAATTCACGACGACGAAATCATAGTCGCCGCCGGTTATAGCGTAATCTATCGGACTGTTTTCGAATAATTCAAGCGGCAGATAACTGACATGATCACCCACCCAGATTAATTTCAACTTCGGCAGCCTTCTTTTAAGTTCCTTAATCTGTTTCCAGTGGGTTTTGACAACGGGCGACTTAGTCTCGACCATTAAGTAGTCGGGAGAGGTGGCGCTAAGCTCATCGAACCATGTCTCGAAGCTCTTCCTTTCCGATATGCCATCCATCCAGTAAACGGTATATCCGTGTTTTTGCAAGTTGGATGCGGCATACGCCGGGACCATCGGGTATATATAAGTCGGGGCGTTGAAATACTGGAATTGCCTGTTCTGAGAAAGCAGAGCGACGCCTTTTTTGGATTCAATCGGCGGGTAGCCGACGACGATCACTATCTCATTAGGTTTTTTTATTTGAACACCGCGAGTATTGGTATGTTTGACCGATTTTTTCAGATCGACCGTGTGGGCCATTTTATACAAGTATCGCAGACGGTCTAAGATATGTCAACTTCGTTTCTTATACCTTCGGGTTTTTTTTCCGGCGCCTGATTTTTCCGATCGTGTACATAATCCGTTTGTGAAGATCGATGTCTTTTATTTGCGCAAACCGTAATATAGCAACAATTATGTCTCCAAGCTCCTGTTCATATGTTTCGTCGCGCTGCGCTGCCAAATTTATCGGTTTCCGGCCATGTTTTGCTAGGTATGCCCGCGACATCTCGCCTAGTTCCTCGATCAGTGTAAGAATCAGCATCGATCCAAACTCTTCCGTAACTTCCGTGCCTTTGTCGATTTCTTTCAGATGGCGGTAGTAAACGTTGAAAGGTGTCGAGAATTTCTTTTTTTGTAGTTTAGCTGTTTCCATAAGGATATTTTATCAGATTTATACTTAAAGATTCATAGAGACTTAAGATACTATAAGCCTGGATTAATACCGCAGATGATATAATACCAATGCAATAAAGCATTTCCTCAGCGATAGCCGCTGTCACAGTGCTTTATTCCGTATTTTTGAATGTGAAATAGGGAGGTCAGCATGAATGTGCTCTATACTGATGAAGAGTCGGTCGCCAAGATCAAAAAATTGTCAGCTCAAGCTCTCTATGACAGAACAAAGGTTCTGAATGATGAGCCAGATCGTCATAGGGTATTGATGTATGTAGTTTTTGATCTGCTGCAATATGGTCAAACGGATAAGGCCGAGGAGCTGCTGCTTCTTGGAATTGCCGATGACCAATATTATAGGTGGTTACAGATCGATGGTTTGGGGATCGTTGTTTACGCTCTTGAAGAGAAAAAGTGGCCAATGGAAGAAATGGTCACCTTCATCGAGCTTTTGAATCGGCACGAAATTCCCATCACGATTTTGTAATCTCAGTTTAACAGGCGGAGTCCCAAGACTCCGCCTGTCTTTCTCTTGCTGTGCCAGGAATGATGAGTCTGAAAAGGCGAAAAAGCAGTTTATTTATAAAACATATTTTTCGATAACACTCGCCAGTCCGTCTTTCCAAACAGGTGGAGCGATCACATCGGCTCTTTTTTTCAACTCATCCGACCCATTTCCCATTGCTACTTTTAATCCGGCAAGTTCAAACAATGGGAGATCATTATCGCTGTCGCCGACTGCTATTACTTCTTCAGCTGATATATTAAATAGCGAAATCAGTTTAATGAAAGCATGGTGTTTTGTGGCTTCATTGTTTGTGATATGAATATCGAATTTATTTTTTTGCCAAGAGTGTACCTTGTGAAAGGCTATATGTGAGATGAGCTTTAATTTTTCCGTGATAGACTCTACTTTTTCAGAAGTTAACCCGTAAAATCCAATTAGACGAACCGGTTTGTTTTCCCTATCGGATGGGCTGCGGAGATCGTCTTTTTCATCGGTACAAAAATACATTTCGCAATTATCTGATTCGTGTATATCAAATATCTGCTGAACCGACTTTTCGGAAATGTGTTTTTCCCAAAGAGTAGCTTTAGTTGTCGGGTCGGCGATAACAGCGCCACCGGTGAATATGCTTGGACTAAGAAAGTCTAAATACGAAAAAATATCCGAGCAAAAACTAAGTGGCCGTCCGGTAGCTGCGGATAATTTTGTGGTTTTCGAAGCTAATTTCATTGTCTGCACTAATTTTTCTGAAGGCACTCCTCCCCTTTTGTTCGGTATTGCCGTACCATCAAGATCGAATATAAGCGCTTTGTATTTCATTTCGGATATTATAATATAAATGTGCGATTAATTAATTTTTATAGACTATTTGGAAGATCAATATAATAAACTAACTCCGGAGGAGGAAGCGGTGATAATTCACAAAGAAACAGAAGCACCGTTTACGGGTGAATATGATACGATGTTTAAGACAGGTACTTATACTTGTCGCCGCTGTAATACTCCGCTTTATCGTTCGGAAAGTAAATTTCATTCCGGATGCGGCTGGCCAAGCTTTGATGATGAGATAAAAGGTGCCGTGAAGCGGATCCCCGACCCGGACGGACGGCGTACCGAAATAGTCTGCGCTAAGTGCGGTGGACACCTCGGACATGTTTTTACGGGCGAGGGATTCACAGACAAAAATATACGCCATTGTGTGAACTCAGTTTCAATGAAGTTTATACCAGACAAACATGAGTAATGATTCTAAATTAGAAACAGCGGTTTTTGGAGGTGGGTGCTTCTGGTGTACGGAGGCGATTTTCAGGCGTGTTCGCGGAGTTATATCGGTCAAACCAGGTTATGCGGGTGGAACACGTCCGAATCCGACCTACAGTCAGGTCTGCACCGGCCTGACCGGGCATGTGGAGGTTGTCAGAATCGAATTCGATCCGGCACTCATAACATATCTCGAACTGCTTGAAATCTTTTGGCATACCCACGATCCGACCAGCATCGATAAGCAGGGTGCAGACGAAGGTGAGCAGTATCGGTCGATTATTTTATATACATCCGAGTCGCAAAAAAAAGCTGCTGAAAGCTCCAGAGACTTATTAAATAGTTCGAAAGAGTTTGGGAAACCTATAGTGACTGAAATAAAGCCGTTAGAAGTATTTTATGAAGCCGAGGCGGATCACGCAAACTATTATGCAAATAATTCCTATCAGCCATATTGTCAGCTTGTAATCGCTCCAAAACTGAAAAAATTTCTGCTTAAATACCCGGAAAAAGTGAATAAAATATAAGTATGTGCTATAATAATTAGTCCTATGAAAACAGATACCTGCATAACCGTTTTTTGTGGACGCTACTACGGTAATAACAAAGATCATTATCAGGCAAACGCCTTACAGATCGGCAAACTTCTCGCAGAAAATAAGTACAATGTCGCAACCGGTGGCGGCAATGGTCAAATGTCCGATGTTAGCCGCGGCGCATTTGAAGCCGGTGGACATGTTATATCGATTCAGCTCGATCACCCGAGTCAGGAGCAGGGCAAATATTTTACGGTATATGAGTCTTATAAAATTATTGATGACCGACAAAAAAGACTTATTCAGCTTGCCGACGGCTTCATAATTCTTCCCGGTGGACTCGGAACATTATACGAGGCGATTGAGATCATTTTGAAAAAAACTCTCGGAATAGTCAAAATGGACGCGCCGATCGTATTCGTAGACAAAGCTTATTATCAACATATAAAGGCTTTCTTTGAGAGAGGTGAAGAAGAAAAATTTTTCACGGAAGAACTTAACAGATTGTGCACATTTGTTAATACTCCGGAAGAGGCGGTTGCCGTAATCAACAGCTCGCTAAAAAAATAAATTATTTGGGAAAAATTTTTACGCCTTTTTCATAAACCTCAATCGCAAGTACCGGACAAGACTGCGCGGCGGCGATAATTTTTTCCAGCCTATCCCAATCGCCTTCCTTGACGATTGCTATATTTTCACCGTCAAGATCGAATGTGTTTTCCGCATAAACAACGCAAGTTGCAGCACTGATGCAAGTTGCTCTGTGGATTCTAATTTCGATATCCCCTTTTTTGACTGTTCGAGTATTTTTTGTTTGGTCCATATGGGAAAAAATTATACATCAAAACTAATTAAATGAATTAGGGTTAAAAAGTAAAGGGTCTGAACAGATCTCGGCGCATACTGTTTTTGTTTCTCCGGAGTTTATATCGATCTGGTATATGCGATTTGTTGCGGTATTACTTGTGCCGTCTGTGGACTCTGTGCGGATGTAATATATATACTTGCCATCATAATCTACTATAAAAGGAATGTTTGAACTCGCCATAGAGAGACTATTTACTGAATTATCGAATGATTTAATAACACGTGAATCGATATTTTCACCGTCAAGACTTAGTATCAGAATTCTTTCCGCTGCTGGCTGAGCGAATGCGTTTGTTTCAAAAGCGAAGGCCATGTTGCCTATCGGGTCGTAATAAGCATATTCAGCATACCAGCCGCCTGCGGAGAGTGGACGTTCGGAATCGATATTGCCTGTGTCAGGATTGATTAGGAAAATAGAGGACGGTTTTTTTGATTTGAAATACTCGTTGATAATTTGGTTTACGACAGATAAGCCATTCGTTTGATCTTTTAAGTATAAATCTGTTATTTCATTTAGTTTTTGAGAGTCTTCTGGTATCGTTGGGTCCAAGGTTGCTCGGTAAAAGGCAACGATCTGATTATCTTTCATTCCTAAAGGCGCATTGGTCAGTTTTAAGTCGTATGTCTTGCCGCCGATTTCCGTCACGTTATAGCCCTGTTTTGAGTTTTGAATATTGAACATCTTGAACTTGAGTGATTTGTTATGCTTGATTTTTTCATCCGCAGAGGCGACTTCTTTGACTTCTCCATTAAGATTTATAGCAACTCCAGCCGGTTGTCCTGCAGAGTTTGTAAAAAGTCCTAGATATATTGTCGACGCATCGAGCCATTGGCTAACTTCTATGTATGAATACATAGCCGCGTGATTGAGCAAGTCATCGTAACTAATCGATGTTGAGTATTTTTTAAGCACCTTAATACTGTGATTTACGGTGTCATATAAATAAAAGACAGCAATATCACTATCTGCACCCTGATTATAAGTTTGCGTCTTAAATAGCATATACTTTCCATCAGGAGAAAATTTTCCTATATGAAGATTGGATGAGTCGGTCAGCTCACTGAATCCGCTAAGAGGTGATTGTTTGGCTATATCATAAAAAAAAGCAGTCGATTTAATATCGGCGCTGCCTGAGCGGATTTTTTTTATCGTAATAAGTGTGCTACCTACTTCATGGAGTGCGGCAGCTGTTGGCGTTGGAGTTTTGGTCGGATCAGTTTTTGAGGATTGTTCATCCTTTTTTTGCCGGTCTTCTTTTTTCGAATTATTGTCTGTTTTGGCGATTTTTTTACCCGTTGGACCAGATCTGGATATTAGTATTCCAAAAACAACTATCAGTACTACGCATATCAATAAACTTCCACCGATAAAAATAACCATCTTTAGTTGTTTGGGCGTTAGCTGTATAAGCGGGGGTTTCG
>CAYYYG010000042.1:0-8435 GCA_964476135.1 uncultured Gammaproteobacteria bacterium
ATAACAAACCCTTGGGCTAACACCATTCTGAGCATCGAATCCGGATCTGTAATTCACGCAGCGCTTAGAGATCAGCTTTATCGCGTGCCTGAATTTGTAAAAAATTTTACCCGGAAATATAATAATTACCCGGTTAAGTTTGTGTCCATACATATCCCCACTCTCGCTGTTGATGATCCGACCGAACTAAAAGAACACCTAAAAAAAACTATAAAAAAAACGAATAAGCATCTCGTGTTTCTCGTTATGGGCGTTGATTCATGGCTGAACAGGCCTGAAATGATAGCGGTTTTTGATTACTTCGCCCATGCAACCAACTGTAAAATAAGCATGCTTTACTTCTTAAGGCACGATCTAAGAAACCCTGCGTTGACAAAAAGCTTAAGCCAGTTCAGCAGTTTATATCAAAATATTCATGTGTATCCATATTTCACAAGCAACGACATCGATCACTTTCTCACATATTACTCCAATAAATTCAATCTTAAACTGCCTCAAGAAATTCGTCGTGACATCATAGATAAATGCGGCGGATCCCTGTGGCTGGCTAAAGAAGCATTGAGACACTATAAAAACAGTGGTACAAGTGAACTGTTTACACATCAGGAAATGAGATTAAAAATAAAGACACTGTTTGAAGAGATGTCCAGTGAAGAACAAAAAATAATTAGTACTTTGGCAACCGGCAGCAAGGAGATGGTTAACTGCGCAGACTGGGCATTGAATTTTATGACGGAAACTAACCTTATAAAACACAAGAAAGTAAAATATACCTGTGCTATGCATCTGCTGCTAGAGTACGCATCATCTGGGATATTCAATAACTTAACCGTTCAAAACTACAAAGACGGCAGCGTTATTGTGAATGGCTTACGAGTAAATGACCTTTTTACATCACGGGAATTGAAGTTATTCAGATTATTAATCGATAAAAAAAATAAAATAATCTCGCGTGAAGAAACTGCGTCCGTACTCTGGAATACACTTTCTGCAGATTATAACGACTGGTCATTGGACATGGCCATAAATAGACTACGCAATAAACTGACAAGAATGGGAATTCACCGCAAAATTCTAAAGACTATCAAAAACAAGGGTTATGTATTTCAAGCTTCTATATGACAAGCGCCGAGTACCTAAGCTCCCGGGATGCCATGGTTTTAGGCGAGCGATATAGATTGCCTGAATTCCGGGTACCTATTGAACAGTATGTTGAAATCATTTACCCGAATATTCCACAATCAATAAGAGGAATTGCTTCTGCTACGCTAAATGAATTAGGCAAACATACGCCTTGTGATCCGGTCGGGTACTTTAGAGGGTCGGAGAATATGCGAATCCACTTCGGCTCGCCGCGAGGTGAATGGATCCCCGGTTACTTCAGTGATCTAGAAAATAAATACCATACTAACAACTTAAATACACGAAAAATATTACATCGACTGGCCACATATGTACCTGATCTTGATTTCAGATATAATACCGAGTCTGCATTGGATGAAAATCAGATCGAAACTATTGTTAAAAATTATTTAAGAACACATAGAGTAGATCCGGCGATGTTGGTAGAGTTTATCAAGTTCCCTATTCCTGAAGCAGTACTCAACAAAGTTAAGTTTACAGTTGGCGATCAGGACTTTTCTTTAGACATCGGACCATTTAACGAAAATACTCATTTTGAAACTAGATTCGGTCGTAAACAGAGACCGTTTATAGACGTAATCAACATAGGTGAACTAACATATTATAATGACAGGCTCAATGTAACTTACCAACCAGATCAAGCAATTTACCTAAAAAATAGACAACAAATTAAACCACGTTTAACCGTAACATCTTATACGCAAGCCTTATCCGGGCTAACACATGCGGAGTTATTAAGAATCATGCGCTTCCCATGGGCATATAGTCAATATGGGCATAATACAGCAGATACGATAGTTAGACAAATGGAAGGATCCGGATATAAAAATCCGCACTGGTGGCAAAAACTGAATAACCCTAATAATAACCCCGCAGAGGCACAAGAGATGAAAAATAGAGAGCAAGAATTTCTTTCCGAGTTTCTACTCTCCTGCTCCATCGACCCAATTATGCACGCGAAACTTATTAAGGCATTAGGAATAAGTGACCATCTTCCGATTCAAAACCAATTTAGAGATGACGAATCTTTTGATAGTTTTATACAACTTATGGAAAATAATATCGCCCCAAATACGGACAGCCCGAATGAAAGTGAGCTTGGAAAAAGATATGCTAATAACGTTATAGGCGGAGGCAATATAGGCCCTCTGATATTCATGGACGCTCTACAAAAAAATTACGGATACAAACAGACAGAAGACCCCTTAACGGAATTTTTACTGTTGCACAATCCTTCCATCCTCTGGCGATAATCTTTTTATTTCCTTTTTCCCTCGATCTCCTTGGCTGTTTTCTTCACATCAGACAATACTTCATTGAGATCGCGTCCTTCGCGGGTTATGAATTCCTCTTTGCCCCGCCCACGGCGAGGAATAAGGGAAAATAATACCTTAAACCAGCTCTTATTGCCCTTATGCTCCTCCACATATAGAGTGGCCTTACTTGCCGAGCGTCTCCTTTCAATAAAGTCTGCAAATCTTTTGGAAAAAGCCGGCAATATCCGCTTACTTACTTTGGATAAATTTTTACCGATAACATTCAACTTGGGTTTATGTACTTTTGGAAACGCATGTTGAAAAATATCCTTGGTTGTTATGACGTCTATCGGCATGAAGTCACTGTCTACAACAACCACACTGCCGATCTTCTTTTCGAGAATCATCTGTACTGCCCGCTCGACCGTTGCTGTTTTCGGAAGCGTAAGAATCGATGTTTTCATGAAATTCTTAACCTGATAATTAAGAAATGGTGTCTTAACACCCTTTCGGTCTCCCGATCCTTCCCTCTCTTTGGGCGACGCCAGATAAGATATCAGATCGTAAAATGCAAGGACTCCGGCAAGTTTACGCGCCTGATTGAGTACTACAAGCTTCGACACGCGGAAATCTTTAAATAATCTTAGTGCACGGGCGATAGTGTCATTTTCAAATACCGCTTTGATACCCCGATCTGGTTTAATTAGAGAGGAAATCGGCGTGCGCAGGCCCGGTTCCTTCGCAAGTGATTTCAATATGCGCCTCGCACTGATTATTCCGGCAAACTTTTCATTGTCGTATATTGGGAGATAGTGCATTTTCGACTCGGTCATGAGTCGCGCGATTTCGGCAACCTCTGTATCCAAACCTACTTTTGGGGGTTTAATCATGCAATGACTCACTTTCGCATTGCCGGGAAACGAGTTATTGATAAGGCAATAATGCGGGTTAACCACACCAACAAGATCTTCGTTTTCATCAAGTACAAAAGCGGCATCGTGTGAAGAAGAAAGCCTGCCAAGCGCGTGTGAAAGTGTATCACTCGGTGATACAGTGATAATTCCTTCTGTTTTGAGTATTTCCGATAAATTCATATGTAAACAGTTAAAAAATTCTAATAAATTAAAATAGGGTGCCGCTTGTAAAATTCCAACGTTTAATATGCAGATGCGGCATTCTATTTATCCCAAGTTCCAGTTCAAAACTAGACAACGGCTCAAGTTCCTTCCCGACGTTGACTATTTCGTTCAATGCCTGGGGAATACTCTGATTAAATCTTAAATTTTTAACTCCGCCGGACAACCGGCCGTTTTCGATTAAAAATAATCCGTCGCGCGTCATGCCTGTTATCGCAAGTGATCGCGGGTTGAGAACGCGCACATACCAAAATCTGGTAACAAGCAGACCTTTTTTTATATTTTTGATTATCTGCTCAGAAGAATTTTTGCCCGGAGCAATACTCAGATGTGTCGGGAAAGGCCCCCAGGTATTTGGGGCGGGCCAGGCATGTCCGGTGTTTTTGGCTCCGAATCGATTAGCATGATAAGAATCGTAAATAATATCTTTGAGTAACCCATTCTTTATTATTTCGACTTTTCTTTTTGGAAACCCCTCAAAATCAAACGGCATCGGGAAAGAATCTGAATCGAGCGGGTTGTCGATTATGCTTAGCTTTGTGCTCGTTACCTTCTTGCCTATATTTCCCGACAAAAAACTGGCATTCTCATGGTATATGCGTGCGTTCGGGCCATACATGGCAAAAAATACCATCATTTCATTTACTGCCTGCGGCTCAAGTACCACTTCCCATTCGCCTGGTGACACGGTTTGCGGATGAGCCCCCAAAACCACTTTGTTTATCGCACGGTCAGCAACCAATTCCGCATCGATATCGAGTGGAGATTGACCAACCTGAGCGGCAAAACCTGTTGATGTTGGCCCGATGAGAATTGTTGAAAGGTCGGAGGCGGCGCTGACATGATAAGCCCAAACTCCATGAGAATTGGCAACCGCAATTTCCGAAATCGTACTACTGAATGAACCTGAAGCGGTGATCGCGCGGTCGAGAGCTTTTTTTATTATTGTACTTACGCCTGCTGCGCGTTCTTTTTCCAGGTGTCTGCCTCTTGCAAGCTCCTTTTCATTTTTCAAATTAGGTAATTTTTCTTTGTCTGGAAGACCGGTAAAATACGGGTCTTCGCGCTGCAGTTTGGCTAGCGATTCTGCACGATGCACCACATCTTGCAATACTTGCTGGTCGACGGTTCTTGTTTTCGGATCGAGGGGAATTTTATTAGTTCCGGCAACACCGATTTTTTTACCATAAACTATCCGTACTGAAATCCCGATATCCTCCCATTCCATATTCTGATGAATCTCCGAATTGGCGAAACGTGTTAGACCATTTTCGGAAACCATAAGTAATACTTCGGTCTCATCACCACCTGAGATTTTAAGCACCTTGTCTGCGATTTGTTTTAGTTTATTTTCTCCTAACATATTTTTTTATTCTTCGATTATCCTTAAAATACCCCTCGACGCGCTTAGCTTGCTCGGGGAATAACTTAATACAGAGCCTACAAAAAGTATTATTCGCCGAGCCTGTCGAGGCGCAATCACCACACCTTCACCACCCCAACCTTAACATTCCTAAACCTAGCAGGCGATGCTCCATGGCCTGTATGAATAACCTGCGATGGCTGACCCTTGCCGCAGTTTGGTGTCCCCCATACAGTCCATTCATCTCGTCCACAAATAGCATCGCAGCTCCCCCAGAATTGTGGCGTCATCCCCTGATAAGTCGGATTTTTCAACATTCTCACCTTCTTACCATTTTTAATTTCCCAGGCAATTTCTGTGCCGAATTGGAAATTTAGACGTTTATCGTCTATGCTCCAGGAGCGATTCGTTGACATAAATATTCCTCTTTTTGTATCTTCGATAAGATCCTTAAGTTTCCAGGCTTTCCCGGAACCGTTTTTCGGATCACCTGGCTCAAGATTGATATTAGTCATTCTAATAAGTGGTATACGTGACCATCCCATCGCCCTCATGGTGCCGTTACTTGGATTATTATATGCGGGCACTATTTCGTGCAGGCGCGCTGCGGTTTCTCGCGATGTTATATAGTCGTTAAAAATACCGTTTTTTACCAAATAAGTCCGCTGGGCCGGGACTCCTTCATCGTCATATCCGAATGATCCTAAAGCCCCCGGAATCGTCGCGTCGGCTGTCAGATTAACAATATCGGACCCATACTTAAAATTCCAGAGCTTTTCCGGTGTTAGGAAACTTGTACCTGCATATGAGGCCTCATAGCCCAAAACCCGGTCAAGCTCCACCGCATGCCCACAACTCTCATGAATTTGGAGCGCCAACTGATTACTGTCGAGTATCAAATCGTAATCTCCTGAAGGACAAAGAGGCGCTTTTAGCAGAGCGGCGGCTTCCTCACCAACACGCGGCGCCTCCCCGACCAAATCAAGCTCATCGATAAGCTCATACCCTTTCGCAGCACATTGTCCGCGGAATGAATTCGGATAGGATCGGTTCTGGAATTCGTTATCGGCAACTGCCGATGATTCAATTCCTGCCCTAGTCCAGATTATTTCCTGATCGATAAAACTACCGGCAGTCGAGGCGAATATCTTCTTTTCGCGGTGGCAGGAAAAATATGTCTGGGAGATGACTATATGTTTATGAACACGCTGCGCCTGATCGGCTTTCAAGAGTAATTCGATTTTGTCCTCTATCGGGATTTCGAAAGGATTTATCTTTATTTTATTTTTATAAGTTGCCTTAATGGGTTTAAGCTCGGATAAAATTACATCATGATTTTTGTAAGCAGAGGTCGAACGGGCAATTTCACGAGCAGCCTTTACCGTTTTTTCGATCCCTGTTTTCGAAATATCGTAAGAAGCGGCAAATCCCCAGGATCCTTCTTCAAGAACACGAACACCGTAACCGTAGGTGGTAGCAGATTGTAGCGCTTCAACGACTCCGTCTTTAGTTGCGATTTCTTCTGACTCTTGCTCAACTACCCGCACGTCGGCGTATATGCTTCGGGGAAGAATGGAGAGAATTTCAAGAGCGAGCTTCTCCATAACACTATTATTGTATCAAATATATGTATTCACGTAAATCCTATCTTGGTGCATCAAACAGCATTAAAGTGCACCATCAGCTACCCATAAAAAAATTCCAGATCTCCAAACATATTCCCAACAAAAATACTCCCTGGATTGTAAAAATAAGTAATTTATGTTTCGTTGGAAATTTTTTTCTATACATTGCGGTTATTATGAGCACCACATATCCTAAAAACACTCCGCCTGTCAACGAAAGTACGCTCATAAAATTATGCATGCCGGCGATAAAAAGCACCATCGGCAAAGCGTGGGTGGCTGCGATAGCAGTTTTTTTTTCAACCTTCAAATCTTTATGTAGCAAATCATAAGCAACCCATGATAATAAAAGGTATGGCGTCAGGATGGTAAATACCCCCGTAAGATCGAATAGCGGTTCGTTTATTGCTATCCCCTGCTTTGTGATGTATCCGTAATACCCGAAAGCAAAAAGTATATAAGCAGCAATAACTGCGACCGAAGAAAGCAAAACACTGAGGTTGATTTTTTTATTCTTTTTAAGCTCCGGCATTATTGAAACTCCGGTAAGGGCAAATAGTATACTTCCATATGCAGCAAGCGGACTCGAGCCGATTACAGGAATAGTTTCTTTCATGATAAATGAGGGTGAAAAAAACGCTAACAGAATGATGACGGCAATGAGCGCGAGTTTGATTACGGAAAAAGCAATATCAAAAATCTTCATGTGTTCGCCTGCAACCAGAAGAGTAATAATAACGCCGAGATAAAAAATCAGGCTGCCTAAATTGGGGGTAATTTGAAAAATATTAGCTACAAATTGTCCACCTATTATAAGATACGCAAGAAGCGCTCCCGCGGTTGATAAAAATAGTGTGATTGTTGCAAACCGACCTACCCGTTTACCCAGTATAAGCCTTGCATAACCGGGAAGCTGATGGTGCCCTTTAACGTCGTCTATTATTTCGCGGTATAGAAGACCCACAAAGCCAAGAAGTATCGACAAACCAATAATCATAATGATAAAAATGAGCGAGCCTACCTGATTGAGAGCGATAGGTAGTGAAAAAATTCCGGCACCGATTATCGTGCCGATAAGTAGAAAAGCATTCGAATAAACAGGACTCATAAAATCATTATAGAATATCTTTTCAAACTAGTGCAAGGATCCATTAATTTTGCTGCATAATAAACTAGCCTCTCTGGCGGCGGCTTCGAATATATCATTTCCACTCGAGGCATACAAAATACTTCTAGATGCAGATATAATCAGTCCTGATTTCTGCTTATTCAACCCCGCCTTCAACGTTTTTTCCAGATCCCCGCCCTGTGCCCCGATTCCCGGAACAAGAATTGTCATTTCACCGACAATTCTGCGCACTTCCGCCAATTCATTCGGATAAGTCGCCCCCACAACCAGCATGCAGTTATTATTTTTATTCCACTTGCTATAGACATTTTTTGCCACTCTCTGATAAAACGGTTTCCCGCCGGACTGCAAATCCTGAAACTCCCCCGCTCCTCTATTCGATGTCCGGCAAAGGACGATGCTCGTTTTATCTTCCCGATCCAAAAAAGGTTTTAATGCCTCGTAACCAAGATATGGATGAAGAGTGATGGCGTCAGCCCCAAGCCAGTCGAAGGCAAACTTCACATAGCCTTGATTTGTCGAACCGATATCGGCGCGCTTGGCATCGAGTATCAGAAAATGATCCGGATGATTATTCCGGATATAATCGCAGGTTAGTTTTAGCTGGCGGATACCCTCGGTGCCGTAGGCTTCGTAAAAGGCTGAATTGGGTTTGAAAGCACAGGTGTATTTTGCCGTTGCATCGATTATTGTCTTGTTGAAAACAAACAAGACATCCGGATTCTCCCGAAGATGTTCAGGAATTTTCTCAACTACCGGATCGAGTCCGACACAAAGCAACGA
>CAYYYG010000043.1:0-4151 GCA_964476135.1 uncultured Gammaproteobacteria bacterium
CTTCAAATTATTGGTGGGAGGTAGATGGTGAGATGCCTGACTTGAAGAATTGGCCATCATCGAGTGAGATGATACGGGCTTTTTTACCGAAATCCCGTGTCGTAAAAGCATTCAGTCATATCGGTTATCATAATTTATTAGACGATGCTCGTCCTACTGGAGCAGCCGATCGCAAGGCGATGGCGATTGCCGGAGACGATCCTCATGATGTGCGCCAAGTAGCCGTTCTTGTTGCTGATCTCGGATTTGATCCGGTACCGATTGGTAAACTAGCTGAAGGAAAAAAACTTGAACCAGGTGGCTCGCTATTTGGAGCAAGTGTAGATGCTGTTACTTTACGAAAACTTGCCAAAGTCGATAATATGGGTGACTGACGGGAGTTGAACCCGCAACATTCGCCTCCACAGGGCGACGCTCTAACCAGTTGAGCTACAGTCACCAGTGGCTCTATTATACCATTTAACCGTAGTAGGTTTCCTGCCAGTGCGGGTCGGTTTCGACTGTAAGATCGAGATATACTTTCCTTTTTGTCGCAAGCTCCATTTCTTTTCTTGCGTAGGCGCCGATCTCTTTTATTTTGCGCCCTCCCTCACCTATGAGCATCCGTTTGTAGCGGTTGTCGGTTGTTAGGATCCTGGCTTTTATATAAGTAAGGTTGCCTTTCCTCTCCGCGATCTCATCCACCAGAGCTGTTGTTGTATAAGGAATCTCCTCACCCATCATCAGAAATATTTTTTCTCGGATAAGCTCTCCGATAAATATCTTACTGTCGATATTCAATACCGGATAAACCAGATCAGGCGGAATCGTTGATTTGTTTTTTTCCGGAATCAGAGTGAAAAGTTTGTCTATAAGCGGTTTGAAATGGGTTTTGTTGAGTGCCGAAATGTGGTAAATATCCGGAAATTCTTCCTTAAGAAACGCATATTCGGGCATATATGAAGGCTCGGTGATATCGGCTTTGTTGAAAACCAGAAGTTTGGGGCTTTTGAGCTGTCGCACCAATCCAAGGACACGACCTTCTTCTTTATTCCGTCGGCGCGTGTGGTCGATTATATATATGACAGCATCAACCGATTCGCTTAATGTCCGCATCGTTCTTTCGTTGATTTTTTTGGACAGGTAATCTTCGGCTTTGCCGAAAATACCAGGTGTGTCTACAAATATGATTTTCCCTCGCTCCTCCTCGTAAACGGCGCGGATCGGGAAGCGGGTTGTCTGAGGCTTCGGGGAGGTTATTGCCACTTTTTGGCCAATAAGGTTATTAACGAACGTCGATTTCCCCACATTCGGCCGCCCGACAAGTAAAACGATTCCTTCTTTCATGGGCTAATTTTATCATAATGAAGGCCTAAATACTTGAATGGCGAGGCAATTTATCAGATTTTTTGCTACAATATCGGAGTCGTATGCGGGATCGTCTAATGGTAGGACTGCAGACTTTGGATCTGCCTATCATGGTTCGAATCCATGTCCCGCAGCAAAAAACCTAATCTTAAAAACCAGCACTACGTAAACACGTATTTCTGCCACCTATCCGAATCATTTCCGCCAGATTGTTGTTAAAATTAAAACATGCATCATTTTCATACATTTACACCAGCGGAAGTTCTGAAAATATTCGAATCCTCAAAGCAAGGGCTATCTAATGAAGAAGCCGAAAAGCGCCTGTTGGAGTATGGCAAAAATCTCATAGAAGAAGAAAAAATCAATTATTTACAACTGCTTTTAAGACAAGTTAAGAATCCCATAATCTATATTCTTTTTTTCGCGGCAATTCTTTCTTTATTTATCGGCGACATCAAAGATTTTTCGGTTATTATTTTTGTGATAATCGTCAATTCGGCGATCGGTTTCTGGCAGGAGATGAGAGCGGAAGTTTCAACACTGGCTTTGCGGAAAATGACGGAAACCCAAGTCACCGTTTTGCGTGAAGGTAAGCTTGAAGAAATGCCATCATCCCATCTGGTGCCCGGAGATGTCGTCAGCCTCCGGGAAGGAGATGTTGTTGGAGCCGATATCCGCCTTCTTGAAACAAACCTGATTCAGATTAATGAATCGGCCATCACCGGTGAATCTTTGCCGGTTGAGAAAAACGCAAATATAGTTATTGCCGAAAAAGCACCGGTGTTTGAGCTTGAAAACATGCTTCTATCCGGAACTGTAGTCGTGAAGGGCACCGGATTAGGTGTTGTTGTGCGGACAGGAAGAAATACTTATCTTGCCTCAATAGCCCAAAAAGTTATGGAGAAATCTCCCGATAGCCCTCTGACAAAAGCGTTAAACAGATTTTCAAAGAAATACCTTTTTATTATTTTTATTCTGATAGCGCTCATCGGACTGATTAAGCTGTATCAGCAATACTCGCTTTATCAGATATTTTATGCGCTTCTTGCGGTGCTTGTCTCAGCTATTCCTGAAGGGTTGCCGATTGTATTAACGCTTTCGCTAGCCGTCGGTTCCGTACAGCTTGCCAAACACAGCGTGCTTACCCGGCACCTGCCGGCGGTTGAGACGCTTGGCAGCACCACGCTCATTGCAACCGATAAAACAGGCACGATAACCAAAGCAGAGCTGACAGTCTCGAAACAGTTTTCAGAAGATATGAACAAGCTCCGTTTCATTGCCGCCATTGCTAATGAGTCGATCGATGGAAAAACAGGGGATCCGCTCGATACCGCGCTTGCACAATGGTTGGGTAAAGATTTCCACTCGTTGAATGCGGAGTTTCCAAAATATAAAGTGTATCCATTTGACCCGATATATAGATACGTAGCAGCAACAATTATCGAGAAGGGCTCTCAGTTAACATACATAAAAGGGGCTTTCGAAACGCTGGTCCGAAAATCGAGTAACACGAAAGCCCAGCTTGAAAAATTCACTTTAGAACACGATAGAATGGCTAAAGATGGGCTTAGGGTACTAACATTCGGGCAGTCTACCTCCAAAGGTGAGTTTAAGGATTGGCAGATTGAAATAATCGGCCTCATCGGGTTTATCGATCCGCCAAAAGAAGGCGTGAAGGAGGCAGTTGGCGCAGCGCAGGATGCAGGAGTGAGAATTATCATGATAACGGGCGATAATCCACTCACAGCCCGGGCGATTGCGGAGCAGGTGAATATATATAAAAAAGGAGACATTGTGTTAACCGGACGTGAGATTGAAGAGCTTGACGATGATGAGCTCATAAGAAAACTTTCACACACATCCGTGCTTGCAAGGATCGTTCCGGAGCACAAATATAGAATCGTAAAATTGCTTCAGAAAAAAGAGGTAGTGGCAATGACAGGAGACGGGGTAAACGACGTACTCGCCTTAAAAGTAGCGGATTTAGGTATTGCAATGGGATCCGGAACCGAAGCCGCCAAATCAACCGCAAAAATGATTCTCCTCGATGATAACCTGACCGTAATTGTTGAAGCAATCAGGCGAGGGAGAATCATAGCCGACAATATCCGAAAAGTAATTTATTATCTGGTTGTCACCAATTTATCGCAAATTTTTCTTTTCATTTCCTCAATAATCATTAATTTGCCTTTTCCGCTAAAGCCGATTCATATATTATGGATCAACCTGGTGACCGACGGCGTTCAGGATAAAACTTTTCCGTTTATAAAAGAGGAGGGAAACGTAATGAAAAACTCTCCCCAAAAAATCTCCGACATGTTTTTCAGCCCTTCCCAACTGAAAAATATTCTTTACGGCACGGCCGCTCTTGGAATTCCTAATTTTATTCTCTATTTATATATGGCGGAAAGATTTCCGGCTGATGAGGCCACCACAACAGTCTTTACTTCGATGGTGGCTGCCCAGTGGATTAATGGTATTCAGGCCCAAAAACAGATGGAGCCGTTTTTTAAGTCCATTAAAAGAAGTTTATTCATTAACCCCTCAATATGGCTGGGCGTTACTTTAGGTATATTGCTTCAAAGCCTTGTTATTTTTTGGCTCCACGACTGGTTCGAAACCGTTTCCTTAAACTCATCGCATTTTACACTGATCGGAATTACAGCTCTTTGCGTATTTTTGCTTCTGGAAATTAAAAAATGGATCGTTTGGGTTATTTATTCAAGAGTATAAAGTTGAGTTTGTTATAATATAGCGGAGTTTCGAGATAGCGATTTAATATCGTAACAATTACAAGAGTTGTT
>CAYYYG010000043.1:4251-8315 GCA_964476135.1 uncultured Gammaproteobacteria bacterium
AAGAGTTGTTAAATGGGATGTTTCCGACAAAATTTCATTTGCGGTTTCGGCTGTTATCACCTATTTTGTAGTTGGAATGATTCCAATGGAGACTCCCAACTCACTTCTGTTTTTTTTCCTAAGTGGAGCAATAGCGATATGCGCCATGATTTTGCCGGGAATTTCGGGTTCTTTCATTTTGCTACTGCTTGGAAAATACCAGCAGGTGCTTGCTGCAGTGACAAATCGAGATTTTTTAACGCTGGGAATATTTATGTCGGGCTGCATTATCGGGCTTGCGCTTTTTGCCAGAGTATTGTCCTGGCTTTTCAAAAATCATCACGATATCTCGGTTGCCATACTGGCCGGTGTTATGCTTGGCTCGATAAGAAAAATCTGGCCCTGGCAGGAAGTTGTATCAACAAGAATAAACAGCCATGGGGAAGAGGTGCCGTTTATTGTTAAAAATATATTCCCCGGGTCGTTCGGGGGATCTGAGTTATTGGTTGTTCTACTGATTACTGCAGGAGTTGTTATCGTGTTTTATCTTGAACGTTTCCAACTTACAAAAGAACAGACATCGGATATAGAAAACAAGATGTTTGAGAAAGAGCACAAAAAATCACTTCAAAACCAGTAAGTTTAATTTTTGAACCCTTCGACTCTGTTAGTATTTGTTTGATTGTAATTTGTGATATTTATAATTATCCAGATGAAGTAATGTTGATAGAATCTAACCATGACCAACAAATCTAATTTGTTCACAGACACGCGGATTACCGGACTATTATATTTGGGTTTAGCGTTTACCGGTATTTTTGTTTTCGCATACGTTAAGCCTTCTATTTATATAGAAGGGCAAGCGCTTTTAACCAAAACAAATCTGCTCGAGAAGGCAGCGCTAACCCGTATGGGGATAGCCGCGGAGTTGGGGATTGTTGTTTTCCAGGCACTTGCTGCTATGTGGTTTTATAAGTTATTCAGCAAGGTGAATAATTTTGCCGCTTTCCTTATTGCCGCGTTTGGGATGGTAAACGCTGTTGCGATTTTAGTTTCCTCGGCATTTTGGCTTGGCGCTCTCAATTCGGCAATTGCCAACGAACCCGAGTTGGGTGTATACAATTTGTTTAACCTGCACGAGCAGATATGGCTGGTGTCGGGTTTATTTTTTGGTCTCTGGCTTATACCGATGGGGTATCTTGCATTGAAGGCAGAAATGCCCCGAATGCTCGCATGGGTTCTGATTCTTGGAGGGGTCGGATATATTCTATCCACTTATATTTTAATATTGTCGCCGGATAAAAAATCAATTGCCGAGTTTTTGCCTCTGTTGGCAACGGTCGGGGAGTTCTGGATGATCGGGTATTTGCTCAGCAAGGCGCAGTTGCATAGTGATTGATTCCGCCGTTTATCTATTCCTTTCGTTTTTCACAAAAAGGAAAGTCCCGATCAATAAAAATATTACGCCAAACACCAGCACAATAGTCAGGTTAAAAAATGGATTAAATAGAACCACTTTAGAATATTCGGGCCGGCCGGAATAATACACGCTTCGTATAAGGTCCACGGCATATGTCATGGGTGACAAGCGCGAGGCGATCCAAATAGGGAGGGGTAAATTAACGATCGGATTAAATACGCCAGCGAGGAAAAACTGAGGGAAAAGAATAAAAGGAAAAATTTGATTAGCGCTTCGCTGATCGGATAAGCTCGACATGATAAATACCCCAAATGCGCCCCCAAAAAAAGTTATGGCGAAAATAATCGGAATCAGTTTTAGCAACCCGAAGGTATCGAGCGGGATGCCGATGATATAACCAAATAAGACAATTCCGGTAATTTGAATCAGGGCAACTAATGTTTCACCGAGAATTTTTCCAAGCAATATTGAGTAGCGTGAAATTGGTGCGATAAACATTTCTTGGGCAAAGTCGTTTTGGCGGTCTTCTACAATAGAAATTATCCCGGCTGCCGTCGATTGAAACAATGTTTGCGCCAATACGCCCATAAACACAAAGGTGAGAAAATTATATCCAAGATTTGAACCGAGATTTTTTTCCAGACTGGTTCCCAATACTCCGATAAAAATGATCGGGAAAATAAAGCTTGCGGCAATCCGCCCGCGGTCGCGGAGTAATTTAGTAATATCTCGGAATGCGATTGCGATAATGGCGTTTATGTTATGCATGTTTACGGGTAATAATTTCTACATACGCATCCTCCAGTGTCGGACTGTGAATTCCCAATTGAGTAAGTGGAGTCTTTATGCTTTGAATTATCTGCTGCGCCGATCGGCCTTTGAGATGTATTTTAATTGGACCTTCACCAACAAAATTCACTTTTAAGTGATTTAATTCAAGTTTTAGTGCTGTACGGTCGGCGGCGTCGGCAGTTATGTAATTTTCTATGAGTGTGGTTTTTATTTCTTCCGGAGAACCTTTAGCAACGATTTTTCCATCGTCGATAATACAAACATAATCCGATCCTTCAGCCTCTTCGAGATAATGAGTGGTCAGGAAAATAGTTATTTCTTCTGTTTTTCGTATATCCTGAAGATACTTCCATAAATTTTGGCGGCTTATCGGATCGAGGCCTGTAGTTGGCTCATCAAGAAACAATACTTTCGGCCGGTGCATGAGGCTTCGTATGATTTCGAGCTTGCGTTTCATGCCGCCGGAAAGCGATTTTACCGGCTTATGAATATCTTTTTCCAACCCCAACACCTCGGCAAGAGCGAATACCTTTTTTTTATATTCCGCAGCCATCAGGCCGAATGTCGGCATATAGGGGAACAGGTTATATAAATTTGCATGAAATCTGATATTTTCCTCGGCTGTCAGGTTTTGATCCAAACTCGGGTTCTGAAAGATCACCCCGATCGCTTGCCGCACGGCATCGGGCCGCTTTTCCACATCGTGACCGCCGATGACAACCTTACCTGAAGTTATCGATAGAAGCGTAGTTAAGATCGAGATGGTTGTTGTTTTTCCGGCACCGTTGGGGCCGAGCAGTGAAAAAAACGCCCCTTCTTCCACATAAAAAGAAATATCATCGACCGAATTTTTGTCCGATTTTTTATATCGTTTAACTAGATTGGAAACCTCGATAACATGATTCATGAGTTAATTATACCCTTATAATTGTGAATCTACCCGACAGATGCTGGTTGGACTTTTTGCCGCTCTTAACAACGTTCGGATAATTCTAGAATACGTGTTTGGACTCTAAAATGAATGCATACTGTAAAGACAGAAACGGTCGCGTCTAAAATGTGGGTCGTATCGGATTTACTCATGGTAATATTGTACCGTGGGAATTTCTGCTGTTATGACATGCTATAATCGCGATATCGCGTTGGTTGACGGGGCCATTTCGAGCGTCCTGGATACCGCTTCTCATCCTGATTTCCAACTATTTCTACTTGATAATCATTCTCCGAACGACGAGGTGCGCAGGCTGCTGCAAACTTACCGTGACCCAAGGCTGCAGGTTTTGGATTTTGGACGGAATATGGGTAAAGGCAGGGGTTTTAATGCTGTTTGGGATGCTGGCAGAATACGAAAAGACGACTATGTTACGGTCATATCCGATGATATCGAGGTTTTGACCCCATGCTGGGACAGCAGGTTTATCGGGATATTTCAGGAAGATGAGCGGGTGGGGAGCGTTTCTGCCTTTATAGAGTCGGGGCCGGGCATGCCCGAACCAGAAAGTTTAGAGAAAAAGTCGATCGGAAAAGAAGAAATTCTGATCGCACGCGGATCGATCGGCGGAGACCTCACCATGTATCGGCCTGGTCTTGTTGAGGCGGCAGGCCTGTTTGCCCCCACGTTATATGGCCATGAAGATCATGATATGGCCTGGAAATTGGGAGAGATGGGGTATGTTTCCGGATATGTAAAAGACATAAAAATAAATCACTATGGCCATGCTGATGTCGAATGGGCTGAGTGGAAAAGGGAGATGCATGATGGAAAAACAGGATTGCAATTTTCCGAATGGTTGAGGATGAAAGCCGGTGATCCGTATCAGAAATTAAGGGATGTGGCGATGACAAGATTCCATATTCCACTGGAAGGCCAGAG
>CAYYYG010000044.1:0-8219 GCA_964476135.1 uncultured Gammaproteobacteria bacterium
AGTTGACGACCCGAAAGTAGAGGATTTGTACAAAATTGGTGTACTATCTACAGTCGAAAAAACCGTCATGGGCGATAAAGGTGAAATTACCGCCATGGCCAAAGGAATCAGTAAAGTGGAAATAGGCGATATAGTAGAAGAGAGTGGAATAATGCAAGCGGTATATTCAGTGGTGGAAGATGACCGATCGGAAGATGAGGAACTACACGCAATGGTTAAGCATATCTCTTCACAAATTAGAAGGGCGATTAATTTGGGCAAGACGATAGATTTTGTGTTTTTAATGAATATTTTGAATATATCCTCATCCTATGATTTTTCTTGCCAGGTGGCAATGGTGCTGGACCTCAAACCGGAAGAAAGACAGGATCTTCTTGAGGAGTCTGAACTGAAAAAGAGACTTTCAAAAGAAGTTGAATATGTAAATCGTGAAATTAAAATACTCGAAATTGAGCAGAATATATCGGCAAAAACCCAACAGAAATTTGAACAAGGGATGAAGGAAACTTTCCTTAGAGAGAAAATGAAGACTATCGAGGAGGAATTGGGAGGAAAAGGTGAAGAAAGGGAGATTTTTGAGTATAACCAGAAAATAAAAAAGGCAAAAATGCCAAAAGATGTTGAAGAAAAAGCGAAAAAAGAGCTTAAACGGCTCATGCAGATGTCACAGTTCAATCCAGAATCTTCATATGTACGCAGTTATCTTGACTGGTTGGTGGATTTGCCCTGGGAAATGAAAGTCGCATCTGCTATAGATATAGTGGATGCTGAAAAAATACTAGATGCGGATCATTTTGGCTTGAAAAAAATAAAGGAGCGCATTCTTGAATACTTGGCAGTAATGGAGCTTCAGAAAATTAAATCAGGAATGAAAAGCGCAGGCGCCGCAAAAAAAACAAAAAAACCAGGTCAGCCGACGATATTATGTTTTGTCGGTCCACCGGGTGTAGGTAAGACGTCTCTCGGTAAGTCGATTGCCAGATCTCTTAATCGCGAGTTTGTCAAAATATCACTTGGCGGCATTAGAGACGAAGCTGAGATAAGAGGCCACAGAAGAACATATGTTGGTGCCATGCCAGGTAGAATAATACAGGGTATAAAGCAGGCAGGAGCTAAAAATCCGGTTTTCATGCTTGATGAAATCGACAAATTAGGACGTGATTACCGCGGCGATCCTTCGGCAGCTTTGCTCGAAGCGTTGGACCCTGAGCAAAACCAAGATTTTTCTGATCATTACCTTGAAGTCGCATACGATCTTTCTCAGGTATTTTTTATTACAACGGCCAATATACTCGATACTATTCCAGAGGCGTTACTCGATCGTCTGGAAGTAATTCATTTTCCAGGATATACCGAAGATGAAAAGTTCCATATTGCTACCGGGTATCTAGTTAAAAAGGAGAAGATGGCGCACAGTCTGGATGAAAACGAACTTTCACTCACTGATGACGCTTTAAGAACAGTTATAAGAAGATACACGAGAGAAGCGGGAGTGCGGGAGCTTGAGCGGCAAATTGCGCGAATTTGCCGAAAGGTTGCGCGTGAAATTGTGGAAAAAAAATATACCGAAAACAAAATTGAGTCGTCTAGTGTCGAGAAATATCTTGGACCATTTAAATATTCCTCGCAGATGATCGAAGAGGAGGATACAGTCGGTATTACAACAGGGCTAGCCTGGACTCAGGCCGGCGGCGATATACTATTTATAGAAGTCTCTATAATGCCTGGTAAAGGAAATCTTACCCTTACCGGCCACCTTGGCGACGTCATGAAGGAGTCGTGTCAAGCGGCACTTACTTATATCAGATCCCGCTGGGACACATTCGGACTAGATAAAGATTTTTTCAGCAATATCGACATCCATGTACATGTTCCCGAAGGAGCGGTTCCAAAGGATGGTCCGTCTGCAGGTGTTGCAATAACTACAGCTATGGTTTCCGCGCTTACGAAGATAAGGGTCAAGCGGGATGTGGCAATGACCGGCGAAGTCACGCTTCGGGGTCGCGCCTTGGAGATTGGAGGAGTGAAGGAAAAAGTTGTCGCTGCTCATCGGGCGCGGATCAAAACAGTCATTTTGCCCAAAGACAATAAGAAAGACCTGGAAGACATACCGAAAAACGTACTGGACGACCTACATTTTGAATTTGTAGAGCACATGGATGATGTTTTGAAGGTGGCGCTGGTATTCCCAGATAAAAAATACAGGTTTCCTAAAGTACCTAAACATTTCAGCTTAAAGAAGGGTTTGAAAAGAAAATAATTAGATTCTACCCGATTTAAGCAGCTGATTTCTGAGGTTGTTGAGTATGTTAACCGCGTGGTAGGCGACATTATCGATCACTATGTCGTAACTACCGGCCATTTCTTTAAACTCGGCTCCATACCCCTCCTTAAACCGAGTAAATCCGGCCCAGTCATGGTTCTTGTCGTAGTCGGGGGAGAGAGAGCCCCACATATCGAAGTATGAAGCGCCTAATTTTTTACCGAGTTTTATTGCTTCCCACATAATAAGATTTGCCGCCATCAGATTACGGAATTTTTCGCTGGTCCCGCCATATGGGTAATAAATAGCATTTCCGAAGTGAAAAAGTTCATACGCTGCAAGCGGTTCACCTTCGAATTCCGCGATGAGGATGTGTGCAATTTTATTTTTTAATGATCGCCAGACTTTTTCATGATAATCTTGCGAATGGCCGTAATATTTTTGTCGCTTGCAGGTTTCAAAATATAATTTAGAAAAAATTACTAAGCCCGTCTCATCGTCCGCTACTCTAACAGTCACTCCTTTTCTTATCGCTAGGTTAATATTGTAACGAGTCTTTGACTTCATATTTTTAAGAAGTTCGTCTTCCGATTTTCTCAGATCTATAATCATTGTCCAATCAGGAAAAAGAGGGTGCGGTGACTTTCGAATCATTTTTTTGTAACTTCCGAAAATAGATGGATTGAATTCGTTTTTGTATGTATCGGGCTCCATTTTAATGTAAATAATCTGGTGTTTTTTACTGTAATTGACAAGAAATTGTATGTCTTCTGCACTCAGCTGTGGAGAGCGGGGAATATAGCCGATTTTATAGCTTGTATACGGGATATTATGTATCGTCATTAGATAATTTGTGTTCGCGTCACCAAATCGAAGAATTTTGTTGCCTATCAATTTTTTAGCCTCGCCCCATTCCCATGACTGTAGAGGGTGTCTTGCCTTCTGATTATATTCGAAGGGATCAATTTCTCCTGATATTATCTTGATTTCCATAATGTCTGCGTAAATTTAACCATGCTCAATATTCTTTTTCCCATTTTTTTCCAAAACGAAGGAAAGTACGCAATGTTGAGAAGAATTAGAGAGATCACTATTATAGCATCATATGTAATACGTGCGTAATAGTCTTCCTGCAGCTTAAGCCAGAGGGCAAACTCATCGAATGTTAAACCAAGTCCTATTCCATAAAGTACCGCAAGCCGGCGGTGAATTTCGGCCTCGATGTCATATAGAGACAGAAAACCAACGATTACCAGTATGAAAATTCCAAAATTCAGATGATGTATGTGAACGCCATGGATGTTGATTTCTTCAAGAAACAGAGGTGATTTAAGTATGTCCCGAGCTGTTAAATAAATATATGTTCTAGCTATAACAAATGTACAAAGGAATGAGATAAAGACTATAAAAGGAATCTCATCCAGTTTAGACACGATCAGTCTGTCGATTGTTTTCTTCAATAATAATTTAATCATTGCCTGCGTTATCTGATACTGCTGATAAAATTGATTTTAATGTATTTTTACCACATTCATCCCAAGAAAACAGTCGAGATCTTTCTACGCCTTTCTTAATAAGCATCTCACGAGCCGTGTTGTCAACTAAGAGATTCTCGATTTTTTCATGAAGAGCTTCGTGGGATTTCGGATCGAAATAGAGTCCGGCTTCACCGGCTATTTCGGGAAGGCTCGAGCTGTACGAGGCGATAACCGGACAATTATTTGACATAGCCTCAAGCAGGGGTATCCCAAATCCTTCATAGAAAGAGGGAAGTACATATACGAAGGCATTTTGGTATAACATTACTACTTCATCATCCTGTAAATAGCCGGTAAAAATAATTAAATCCTCAAGTCCGCTTTTTTTTGCCTCTTGATAAATATTCTCAAAGAGCCACCCTTTTTTTCCAACTATCACTAGTCTGAAGTCGGGATGCTTGTGATGCAGTTTTTCGAAGGCTTTGATTAAAGTGGGGATATTTTTTCTTGGCTGCAGAGTACCGACATATAAAATATATTGGTTCTTTTTTAAGTCAAATGTTGCAAGTGGATTTTTAGTCTTACTTGATGGTGAGGTCTTTGTATATCCATTATAGATTACGTCCACTTTGGCCTCATCGATATTATAGTTTTTTAATATATCTTTTTTAGTTGTTTTTGATACGGCAATTATTTTTTTTGAACCGTAAATAGCGCTTTCTGTCCAATTTTTTAGCTTATATAGATCTTTTTTTAGGAATTCTTCCGGATAATACAGATATGAAAGATCATGTATTGTTACGACTATTGGAACGGGGCACAATCTTGGTGTATAGTGTGCGGGCGAAAAAAAAACGTCAACGATCCGGTGTAAGTATAAATGTGCCGGAAGAAAAATCTGCGACCACAGAATCGGACCAGGAACTATCAGATACTGAAAATAATCTGATACAGGCGGCATCAATTTACCCGGTTTTTTTCTTAAATAAATTACAAATCTAAGTTTTTCAGAGGCTATTGTGCTGAAATATTTAAGTAAATTTAGAGTATAAACTGAAACGCCTACATGTTTGTCGACATTGGCCTCATTGCCGTCCACGCCGATTTTTATATTATCCATTTTCATGATTAAGTAGCGCCTCCTGCAGAATATGGTAATACCTGTCCCAAGTAAAAAGCGAAGCCTGCTTTAAGCCGGTTGTGCGGCATTTTAGCCTTAAATCCGAGTCAGAAAGTAATCTCGAGATTGCCTCTTTAATTTCGTATACATTTGTCGGGTCAAAAAAAACTGAAGCATTGCCACCGATCTCGATTAGTGATGAACTGTGGGAGAGTGCGGTAGGGCAGCCAAGTAGCATCGCCTCAACAGCCGGATAACCAAACCCTTCGTATAAGGACGGGAATATGAAGCAGGTGGCTAATGTATAAAGAGCGAATAGATCGGCATCGTCTACATACCCAAGCATTCTCACTCTGTGATTATCGATTTTTTGGTTGTTTAGGTTGTCCCATCCGCTAGGACCGACAATTATAAGCTCAGCTTCTATATCGACGGCTGTGAATGCCTCAATGAGTCGGTTTAAGTTTTTTCTGGGCTCGATTTTTCCAACGGCAAGCACGAATGGTTTTATCAAGCCGTACTTTTTTTTGACTGAGTCGAGATATTCGGCATTTGGATGCTTCACGGTAACACCTGGGTAATTGACAACTGTTTTTTCTGCCGTTACATCAAATTCTTCAATCAGATCTTTTTTTGTTGCGATCGAGTCGCAGAAGACGATATGGGATTCCGTAGCCACTCTTTTTAGGCGTTTTTCATGGGTTGCGCGGATTGTATCATGGACGGTTTCGGGATATTTTCTGAAGGTAAGATCGTGCACTATTGTTGCCTTTTTACAGTATGCAGGCGGTTCGGTCCAGTCCGATGTGATAAACCAATCGAGCTGACCAGTAAATTTTTCGACAGGTAGAATGTGCATGTCGTTCCAAAGTAGTGATAAAATTTTCGGTGGAATCGGTATTTCGATCAGTTTTTGTGACCTGTTAGTAATGTTCTTTTTAATCGAGGGGTCTATTTTTTTTCTTAATCCGGAGAATAAATAAGTCCATTTGTCTTCGGAATCTGCATTCAGTAGCGAAATGTCTATCAGTCCTCTCGTGAAGCGAGAAACACCGGTCCCTTCGTAGGCCGACTGTGAGATGTCAATTCCGATACGCATGTGTTGTGCGGATGGTCCGATAGACCACTTCTAATTCTCTCGATATCGCGCTCCAGCTATAGGAAGATTGGGCAAGCTCATAGGCGTTTTTTCTTATCGGTTCATATAGGTTGCTGTTGCTGAGCATGCTTGCGATACCGTCGACAAATTCTTCCGGTGATTCCGCCATAAGAGCATTAACTAGATTTTCCATACCTAGTCTTTTTGCCCCGATGGGAGTGGAAACAACTGGCAGTCCAGCTGCCATCGCAGCTAATATCTTTAGGTTTGTCCCACCCGGGCCAAATACGGGGGCGATAAACAATGTTGCCTTGTGATATAAACTTTGAACCGTATTTGTATCGTCGGGAGCAATGTCGATTATCTTTATGTTTTCGTTTTCAAATGAGCTTAAGCGCTGCTTTGCATTTTGACCTGCTATTACTATTTGAGCGTCAGGGACCTTATTTCTAAGCACAGGATAAATTTTTTGCAATAAAAACTCGGCTGCCTCAGTATTTTGTAGCCAGAAAAAATTTCCGATAAACAGAAGCTCGGGCCTATTTAAATTTTTAGGTTCCAGCCTATTCACAAACATTTCGTCACCAGCTCCATTAGGTATCACAGCCGGCATTATTTCAGGAACTAATCGCTGAATCGTTCGTTTGTCAAATTTTGAAACCGTAGCGACTGCAGTTGCCTTTTTCCAGTAGAATAATTCCCAGTGTTTCAGCTTTAAGACATCAAGGTAAAATGCCGGACGCAACCAACGGCGAAGTGAAGAGATAAAATGTTGATAAACCTTGAATTCTATCGTCTGCTCAACAAGAAGGATCGGGACGTCAGTTTGTGGAATATGCGGCATTATATAGAAGGTTTCTGCGTGGATAACATCAAATTTTTCATTAGCCAATAATTCTTCCACTTTTTCCCGTGCTTCCACCGAGTAATTTCTGACGATGAGAAACGGCAAAAGTGAAAATATAGATTTCAGAACGTTTCCAATCTGCCATGGTTTTTCCGCTCTTTTACATAAATATATGTCCTTGCAGTAGGATTTTAGATGCGAAGCGTATTTTTTTTCTTTTTCATTTTTGTAGAGTGCTATTAATGTTATGGAATGATTCTTACTTAGATATTTAAGCAGATTTAGCGTCCTTATTTGTCCACCTGAAGCCGGTGGATACGGAAGATAAGGAGTAAGCATGAGAATTTTCATTGTGGTTACTATAACTTAAACAAAGCAAAAACATCGCCGCGAGTATTTTCGAAAACAACTCTATCTTTATAATAATCCTGTTCTTTCAGTATGGCGATTTCTTCGCGGTTCTGGGTTACGTAATAAGAATAGCCGAGATTTTTTAGCTCTTCAAGGGGCTTGTATTTTGAAGGCGCACCCCGCCGGTCCGAGAGGTACAGAAGGGTCGTATCGCCCAATCGGTCGGTCACTATCAGGTCGTTTTTATTGGTAAGAGAGGTTATGACTCTTGCGATTTGTACGAGGTCGTTTGGCACACGGTAGAATTCCTGAACTCTGTACCATGAAAAAAGCAGAGCTGCGAGGGTTGTGACTCCGCATATTGTCCACATTATGAACTGATTGACAAATAACTGCTTATTTTCTTTTACAAAAGCAACTCCACGACCAACGGCGATCGCAATAGCCGGTAAAATTAATGTTTGGTAGTATTCATGTTGTACGTTACCACCCTGAAACGTAAAAAGATATGCTCCCGCGGATAAAAGCATGCTTATAAACCAGATATTTTTTTGTTTCTTTAAGATTCCGAGTACCAGAAAAAACGTCAAATAACCGCCAAGCACGATATTCGTTAAACGTTCATAAAAAATCCACCGGAAAAACGCTGGCTTGAAAAAGATATTTTTCATACCTTCATATGTGTTTACGCTGGTAATCAACCAGTCGCTTGCGGGGATTCCTTCAGGGTAACTGCGAATATAAAGTCGCCACGCTATAAGTGGTGCAAATCCTAAGATGAAGTAAAGATAAAATGGCAGTTTTAAGAAGATGGATTTTCTGTATTTCTTAAAAAAAACACCAGCGAGCGCAATTGCATAAAAAATGACTGGCGGTTTTGCCAGTAATCCTAATCCAAAAAAGAGGAAGGATAAAATATACAAGATGATAATCTTAAATTTAGAGGTTGATTTTGTGGCCAGATATAATGATAGAATAGATAGCAAGGTAAATGAGAGTGCAGTTGTTTCTGGTAAAACTGTTCTTGAAAAAAATACGAAAAATGGAAATATAGCGTATGT
>CAYYYG010000045.1:0-8147 GCA_964476135.1 uncultured Gammaproteobacteria bacterium
ATACCCATGGCGATATCGTTATTATTCGTACCCATAATTCTATAGTTCGTGATCTAGTTCTTATTTACTATTACATTATTAAGTATAATGTAATTATGAAGAATTGTCTTTTTTGTAAAATTATCAAGGGGGAAGCAAAGTCTTTTAAGATATATGAAGACGAAGTATGTTTTGCATTTTTAGATATAAACCCCATATCCGAAGGACACACGCTCGTCGTTCCTAAAATACATATAGATGATATTCTAGACAGCGATCCAAAGCTTTATCGCGAGCTATGGATCTCTGTAAAAGATATCGCCACTAAATTAAGATCAGCAACCGAAGCTAAGCGTATCGGTATGGCTGTTGAAGGGTTTACCGTTCCTCATTTGCATATTCATCTTGTACCGGTAAACGGCGCCAATGAGCTTGATCCGAATAGAGCGGTTAAAGCCTCTTCAGACAAATTGTATTCATTTCAGAAAAAAATAAGCAGTTATTTCTGAAATATTTTATTTCAATACAGTTTTGTCAGCAGGCTCAGCGCAAGTCGAATAACTTTCTTATCATCATCAAACCTTACTTTCATAATCGCCTCATTAATTTCGAACCACTCCTGTTTCACCAAGCTAGATTTTTCATCGCCGCCGAGTTTTTTTGGTATTTTTTTATCCGAATTTAGTTTTCCCAGATACCAGTGAATTGTCTTTTTGTGCAGTTTTCCGTCGGACCATGGGTATTGAATTTTTACGGTTTTTATAAGCTCGCCGGTTGTAATATCTTGGTATCCGGTTTCCTCGACACACTCCCTTTGAGCGGCAGTTTCTGGCGATTCTCCATTTTCGATATGGCCTTTTGGCATAAACCAGCCTTCAAGCTCATCCCATCTTTTATATATGAGCAGAATATAATAATGGTTGTTTATTTTTTTATAAATCACAGCTCCCGCAGTTTCGTGCATTTCGACTTCCATTGGATGAATTATAGTCGAATACTTATGTTTTAGGTAAAGCTTGCATTCGATCCAAAATTTGCGAGGCTCTCAAATCGTCGCCGGTTTCCATAGCGTGAAATAAGGTATCGTTCAATATCGCAATTTGCGTTGGCGGAGGTAGTTCGCCTAATCTCTCCAGTAATTCATCAATAGTAAGTTGATCTGTTTCCTCAAAATATGCAGTATCAGTCAGGCCACTGTATCTGTGTTTTTCTGACATTTATATAGTTTACTGGAGACCCTTTTTTCTAAATGTAACAGTGATCACATTTACTGAACTTCGGATATTTTTGCAACATGGCGCATAGCGTGAACGTACCCCGTCAGCGGACACTTATTTTCGATACTGTTTGAGTGTGCCTGCACGTATATACTTGCGATAGCTTCTCTTTCCCTTTGTATAAAGTTGTTCACGCCGATTGTTTTCATTTCTTTTGATTTTTTTACTACATTCAAGATGTGTGTTTTCATATTGGAGATAATAAATATTTTTCCGGAATCATTTAGACGTGTCGCAATAACTGCCAGGGTTTCTATTCCGGAGTAATCGATGTAGTTTATCCCACCCGCAAGAAGCACAACCGCTTTTATTTGCTGCGGGTGCCTGTTGATGATATTATCGAGTTTGTTTTCAAAGTAAGCGGCATTTGCGAAAAAAAGTGAGCCGTCAAAACGGACTATTACGATATTTGAGCAAGGCCGCAGTCGATGGAGTTTTATGTCATGCAGTATATTATGTTTATCGGCAGACAGCTGAACGATCTGTGGCCTTGTGCGAGTATATATGTAGTAACCCGTAGACAATAAAACGCCAAGTAATATTCCCTGATCAAGATGGGGAGCAAAGAAAAGTGTGCTTACGAATGTTGCTATCGCTATAAAACCGTCGCTTCTGTGTGTATGCCATGCCGCTATTATTTTTTCAAAATTAATAAGGCCGGATACTGAAAATATTATTATAGCTGCAAGAACAGGCTGGGGGATATGATATAACCATGGAGTAAAAAATAATAGAGTTAAAAGCACGAATATCACGGTAAAAAAACTCGCGTATTTGGTTTGCGCTCCAGCATTATAATTAACCGCCGTACGTGAAAATGAACCGGCGACCGGATAGCTCAAACTAAAAGAGCCTGCAATATTCGCAAGTCCCTGTCCGACAAGCTCACGATTAGGGTCTACTCGGTCACCAACCCGCATGGCAAGAGAACGGGCTACTGCAATGGATTCCATAAAACCAAGAACCGCAATAACGTACGCAGCATTAATAAGGTGAGGTATCGATGTGAGATCGATCTTGGGTAGCTTTATCGGCGGTAAGCCGGCAGGCACTGTTCCAAGTATGCTGCCTCCGGTTGTCATTGTGATTAACCTCGTATCGATAGTGCCACTCCCAACTTGAACTTTCCAGATGGTTAGCATCGGGTTCCACGCAAAACCATTGTACTGCGAGTAACTTATCTGCTTACTGTTATTTACTGATTCTATCAGTTTATAGGAGCGTATGTGTTCTCTATATGATTGCTGTAGGCTGGAAACTTCCTCCATTTCGAGCGATATGGCTTCGACAGACGCGCCGACTTCAAGACTTTCAAGCGTGATCCCATGTTTTTTTTCGATCATCATTTTACGCGTAAGCAATCCTTTTTTATCGCTCTCCAGACGACGTTTTGAATGGACCAGGGAATTATATGTCGAAATGGACCGTTTAAGATTATTTGAATGTATTCGCTCAAAAGGTACTGTTGATTTTTGTTCAAAATCAATATTGATCGATATGATTGTGCATATAACGATTGCTGCGAGTATAGCTGGCAGACGCGGAAAATGTTTTTTTCCGAATATCATGATTAAAAGGGCGATTAGCGCAATTCCGACCGACTGCCAATGGATGTAGGTGAGAGCACTTGTCAAAAACCGATAGACAGTCTGGTAGTGATGTTCGTAAGTGTCTGTGGAAACTCCAAATACTTTAGGTAGCTGCGAAGTGGCAATTATTATAGCTGCAGCATTCGTAAAACCTATAATTACCGGATGTGAAACAAAATTTACTATTACTCCCATTTTCAGTAATCCCAATGAAATCTGAATGATTCCAACCATAAGTGCCAGAAGAACGGCGTACATCACCATCTCCTCCGGCGTACTGATCGAAAGCGAACTGAGAGCGCTCCCGGTAATAAGTGAGATCATGGCAACCGGCCCGGTTGCGAGAAATCTGCTCGAACCGAATATGGTTGCAAACACGAGAGGTAGAAATGATGAGTATAGACCATAGTGAGGCGGTAATCCGGCAAGCTGAGCATAAGCAAGTGACTGCGGTATGAGTATGAGGGCTACAGTAAGTCCGGCAATTATATCGGCGTTAACTGTTTTTACTGAGATATGGTATTTATCGATGATGCGGGAAGTAAGAAAGGTTTGGATTTTTTGTACCATTGTTTATAACACCATTATAGTAAAAGAAAAAGGTCTGTTAAGATGTCGCTAGCAATTTTCTTGCAAAAGGTCAATATAAAATTTACGAGCTTTGATAGCAGTATATCAGCCTCATTTAATTTTACAAATACATCAATAATAAGTATCTATCAGATTAGTTGATATAATACGTAATGCTCCGTCTGTTGATTTTGGCTTGACTAGACTTGTCATAAATTTGCAGACAGGCACTTTCACAATTGGAGAGAGGGAAAATTAATCTATATATTGCGCACGATTCAATAATATTTATTGACTCATGTGCAATATATAGGTTTTTAAAGGGGAAGAAAGAAACATGTATATTGCATTGCCTAGACACGTGATGATTCAGAAAGGATGAAGTATGTATACTAAGACTAAGTTGATTCTAATTACATTGCTGGCATTAGTTTTGTCCGCCTCACCAGCAAGTGCACAGACAACCGAAATAACATCAACCGACACTGTCAGCTCGACGAATGGAAACAGTCTTGTCAATATGTCCTATTTGTCACTTGTTACGACAGGCCCGGAGCTGATTTATGGAAACATCGGCGATCAGTTCTTTATCAGGGCAAAAGATCGACTGCTGCTTGACTCGAAATGGGGTGTTAATGTCGTTTCCCTGGAGTCAGCGGGTGACTGTGACTTTATGGACAATGAGACACAGTTGAGTTTGTTTTGTCGCCAAGAGGAATATACGATTGTGTTTAGTTCTAACTACGGTCAGAATATATTTGCTCGTTTTGCAGGCGACTCACCGAAGTTTCATTTCAAAATTTTCGGTGATAGTCCGGTGGGAGAATTGCCCTACATTCTTTATACAACCGACCAGCAAGCAACAGTCAATTCACCAAGCTACTACCCAGTCCGCGTAGCAAATTTGTCCCAAATCACTCGATATTACTCAGTCTATCTCAGGGTTCCGGATGCAGCTCAGTTCGACGCGCTGCCGCCTGAATGCTACCGAGAAGTTGAATCGACCGAGATTGTATGTTATATCAGCGTGGTCAGACAAAGCATATACCAACTGCAAGTACCGCTTGTCTGGAAGCAGACGGGCAGCTTTCAGGTGGAATCATTCGCGCTTGATGAGGGTCTGTTAATCGGAGGCGGTCGGCAGCTGCGTACTGTGAGTGTCGTTAATAAAGTCGAAGGCGCTGCAACTTCTCAGAACATTGTCTATGCGATCGATAAGCATGTACTAGTCGATTCGCAGTCGGATAATGAGGTGCTGCTTGCAAATATGGGCGACATTCAATCGTCGGTTACAGTAACGGTCACACTGCCCGCCAATCAGGTGGTTAACCCAGGGACGCTTCCGACTTACTGCCGGTTGAGTAATAACAACATTGTCTGCACCAATCTAAATGTGCCGCCAGTCGCCGTCGTCCAGGTTCGAGTGCCTTTAACCTGGTTAAACGTCGGCTCGCACTCAGTACATATTCTCGCTGTGGACAGCACAGGAAACAAGTGGGGCAGTCTCACAAAAACAGTTGAGGTTATGAGGCTCAAATAAACTATCATACAAACAATTGGAGGCTTCCTCAGTAGAAAAGATTCATAGGTCTATTCCATCTCTCCAATTGTTTGTATAGAAACTACATTATAAAGACCTTATTGTTATCTTCTTTTATTCTTCAGCAGCAAGAGCGCTGGTGGGCGGAATAAAACTGGGTTTCCAAATGTTTCGGAAAGCCAAAAAGATTTGCCGAGAGGATTTTTTATAAAAGCAAATTTTTTCACTTTCGGAATATGTTTTTTTGGAGCATTAACAACTAAATTGTTCTTTTGATCACGCACTATATTTTCTTTCTTAAAATAATTTTTGCAGACTCCGATTATGCCTTTCATATTAATGTCAAACATTTATAACAGTAATAGTTTGACTTATTTTCCTTAAAATAAGCTGAAATAACATTTATCGTATAATTTCTTTATAATATTTGCATGAAATACAGAAAATTAGGAAACACCGACATTACAGTATCAGTAATTTGTTTGGGCACCATGAACTGGGGCGAACAAAATACCGAAGAAGAAGCTTATGAGCAACTTGATTACGCAGTGTCTCAAGGAGTCAATTTTATTGACACTGCCGAAATGTACCCGATTCCGCCCAATGCCAAATCGCAAGGCAGGACAGAGACATATTTGGGGAACTGGATGAAGAATAGAAAAAACCGCAAGGATCTGATTATCGCTTCTAAAGTTGCGAGTAAGGGTGCTGGTTCGTATATTCGGAACGGAGATACAGTGCGGTTGGATCAGAAAAATATCCGTCAGGCGGTTGAAGGGTCGTTAAAACGTCTAAAAATAGATTATATCGACCTTTACCAAATTCATTGGCCAGAGCGGGAAACAAACTATTTCGGTGATCGTGATTACAAACACGACAAAAACGATTCTCCAATCGAACTCGAGGAGACACTTATTGCCATGCAGGATCTTGTTAAGGAGGGGAAGATTAAGCATGTAGGGGTTTCGAATGAGACTGCATGGGGAACGATGGAGTACCTGCGGCTTTCCCGTGATAAAAAACTTCCACGCATCCAAAGTATCCAAAATCCCTATAGTTTAATTATGCGTGAGTACGAAAATGCGTTGGCGGAGATAAGCATTCGGGAATCGGTGAGTTTGCTTGTGTATTCGCCTCTTGCACATGGGGTACTGACCGGAAAGTATATTGGCGGTAAAATTCCAAAAGGATCAAGGTTTCATTATTCAGGAAATCGTAATTCCGAGCGCTATAATCCGGTGCATGCACAGCCGGCAATCGAGGCCTACATTAAGTGCGCACGACGGCATGGATTAGATCCGGCGCAGATGGCATTGTCGTTTGTGAATACGCGTCAGTTTGTGACAAGTAATATAATCGGTGCAACAACCATGGAGCAGTTGAAAGCGGATATTGGGAGCATTAACATAACTCTTGACTCAAGTGTAATTAAAGAAATAGAACAAATTCATTTAGAACATCCTAATCCTATATCTTGAGCTATAAATTTTGGGAGGATTATCTTTTGAAAAGAAGATTTTTTGTGTGATCTTCGATATTTATGAAATCATCGGCCATCGATATAAGCTCGCTGTTTGCCGCTCTTTTGAATGCGGCAACCTCAACCAAGCAGCCCAGAGACTGCTGGAGATAGTTTACAACAGGGCGGAAATCGCCGTCACCCGAAACCAGAATTATCGAGTCTACTTTATTACCAAGCCGGATGGCGTCCATGGCAATCCCAATATCCCAGTCACCTTTTTTCGCACCGCCATAAAAGACTTGCAGTTTTTTTTCTTTAACTTCAAACCCTGCATTATTTAACGCTTCAAAAAATTCATTTTCCCGCTCTTCGTCGGCATTGATAACATAGGCGATTGCCCGGACGAGAATGCGTTTGTGAAGCAATAACGCGAGCAGATTTTTATAATTTACTTTCGTATGATAAAGATTTTTAGCTGAGTAGTATAAGTTCTGGACATCTACCAGAACTGCGACTCTTTGGTCGGGGTTTTTGACAATCATAGCTATATTATAACTTTTTCAGATGAAACTGCAAACGGAATACTAGGCCATCAAGTCAATAAATTGTACCAGGTCGGCCATAGTCTCTATGCTTATGTCCGCGCCCGACTGTATATAGCCTTTAATCAGATTCTGTTTTAGACCAATTGTTAGTGCTCCGGTTGCTTTTGCGGCGTTTATGCCGACGTTTGAGTCCTCAACCACGATCGTCCGCTGTGGCGTAACCTGAAGCTGAAGCATGGCATCGATATAACCATCGGGATGCGGTTTTCTTTTAAGATCAGGTCGTGATGAGATCGCAACAACTATCGAAAACATTTTCGCCAAAGAACGGGGCAATTTGGAAATAACCTTATCCGCAGCGTATTGAGATGAAGAAGTAACGATGCCCAGCTGAAAGCCGTTATTTATCATGTGGACTGCTATCGAGTGAAGGCTTTTTACATCGATGTTCACATCTTCGTATACACGCCGTTCGATCTCATCGATTTTCTTCATGAATTTCGATTTTGGATATGAAATTATTTTTTCGAGCATTGTGTCATAAATATCTTCGTTTGTTAAACCGATAAATTCAGGCTTCATCTTTTCATAGCGGGAAGATCCGAGAAGTTCATTGAAAAAGTTCGTCTTGTACTCAAGCCACAGAGTTTCTGAATTTGTAGTTATTACGCCATCCATATCAAACAGACACGCTTTGTGATTCGTCATTCACAGAATATACCCTAGTGGATTTATATTGTCAAATCAGTACGTAATAAATGTAGACAGCCCAAGCGCCGCAAAACTCGCAGCGACCATTACAAGTACAGCAAGGAAAAATTTTAATGCAAACGCTCTTGATCCATACATATACGAATAAACAGATTTTATAACCAGGTTCACGGTGTTTGCAGCTATCAAAGTCAGGCTTGCCGTCTGGAAACTAACCGATTTGCCGGCAAGTTCAGCCACATTAAGCGAAACTGCATCCATGCCGCTTGCGGCTCCAATCATTGATCCGAAGATGAGTCCACTGTCACCGAAGAGTTTAAGCGATAATTTAGTGATGATTTTGATGCCTAAAAATAATGCGGCAAATTGCAGTGCGGGTCCAATTGAGAATATTGAGGTTTTTTTTATATCCTGGGTTTCCGTCTCTCCATTATCGTTTTTTATTTTGCTCGTAAGAAACAGGCTCGCTGCGAT
>CAYYYG010000046.1:0-3123 GCA_964476135.1 uncultured Gammaproteobacteria bacterium
CTGAAATTGGAGCTTTGTATAAAATCAAAAATTTCATTTATTATTCACCTCCTTTGCGTGAAAAGTTTCTAAAAATGTCGATCTGGCGATTCCAATAGTGTGTATTTGTTTATATATTCCGAAGCGCTTACTAATGTTTTTTGATTGAGATAAATAGTATGCCGTCTGCCGTTTTTTGTTCGTTTTACTAGTTCCGCCTTTTCCAGAACCTGCAGATGTCTGGTAATTGTCGGAAGGGAGAAGGGGTAATCTGCGGCTATATCGGTAACCGACAGCTCTTTTTTGTAAAGTCTGCCGAGTATTTTTCTTCTTGTCGGATCGGCTAAAGCATGGAAAACATAGTCCAAATAATATTTAGCCATATGACTAAGTATATAGTCAATTCGTGAAAACCGCAATTGTAATTTGCTCATGGAACAAGGAAACTCTGTCAATCGTCTGATTTGTATTCTTTTCGCTTGACTTGGTATTTGAATTAATGCTATTAATTATTTTGCTGGTTATTAAACATCAATAATAAAAAAATGGGACAAAAAAATATCACACTTATTTTAGTTGCTGTATCCGTTTTTGTATTTTCCGCACCGCTATTGAGTGTCCTGGCAGATGCTATTGCTCCGGAAGTCACATTAAATAGTTTTCCAAGCGTCACCTCAGATAGCACCCCTTCGGTTACCGGACTGGCTTCGGATGACGATGAGGAGGTTGAGGCGGTGCAGTTCAAGGTTGGTTCAGGATCGTGGAGTGAATGTAGCGCCGATGATGGAGCCTTCGACGAAGACGAGGAAAATTTTACCTGCACGGTTGCGAGTCAGTTGTCGGATGGCGAGTATGAAATTTTTGTGCGCAGCCGCGACAACTCGAGTAATGTTACACCCTCCGGGGAGGAGGAAAGTGTAGAGTTTACGGTGGATACGGTCGCACCCGCGCCGCCCGGAATCCTGAGTCCAACCAGCTATTGCGAAGACTGCGTTGAGCCTGCTCTTATATTCAGGAAAGCATCTGACGGGGAAGAGGGCTCGGGTGTCAAGAATTATTCTGTATATCTCGACGACGGTAAGCGAATATCGTATGGTACGACAGGCATACCGCCAGCCGGTCATGAAGAAGAATCTGAAGAAGAATGGAAGTCTGACAATTATGTAACCGTCACGTTTTATAACGAACACGATGATGCCGAATGGAATGATGAAATATGGGTAGAGTTTGCCGGACTGGAAATACAGCCCCTGAGCGCCGGAAAACACACATGGCGCGTAACCGTGAACGATTTGGCGGGCAACGAATCAACCTCGACGACCGATTTCTACATCGATGAAACTGATCCCGAATTTATGGAAGTTGCCGTTGCCGACACAGCGATGGTAATTTCTACGGGTGAATACAAGTTAAGATCAACAGCACGCACTCCTTCTTTTTCCGGCAAGGTGACTGATTTTTATGTAGGAACGCAAAATTCTACCGACGTATACGATGAAACGGCTTCAGGGCCTGAAATAGTTACACTTTCAGTGCAGAAGCTTGTTAATCCGAATCTGCTGCAAAAAGGCGCAGACGAGGAAGATGACGATGAGGATACTATTGCGCCAAGCGTCAATAAACAGCCGAGTCCATATAAGCATTACTCGTCCAGTTCGGTTAAATTTGCCAAAATTGACAATGATGTAAACAATAGCAAATCCGGGAGATTTTTTATTTCCGTTCCGTATCCGTTAGAAAATGGATACTATAAAGTCAGTATGCAGGCAAAGGACAAGTCCGGCAACGAATCGGAAGCGCTGATTTTTTATCTATCACTGAACTATAAAGGGCCGGGAGCAAAAACATATAAGTCAAAATAAGGCTCGTTATACGACTAGATTAATGTGGCAAGTTTTCTCACGGTATTTATGTTTCTTGCCGTCATGTTTTTGTAAAGCTCGCTGCCTATGAATTTGTGCATGCTACTTTTTGAATAGTTTTTTCGTAAAATATTCCAGACTATCGCACCGTCGATGTAAATCAAATTATCTACTGCGGGATTTGTTTTTATCAATTGTAAAGACTTAGCGTTATTGTATTTTTCCCAGAGAAACAAAATGTCTGTTTTCTGTTCCGTGTTGTTTTGCCAGGTTTGGGGGAGTTTACGTATGAGATTACGGATATTTTCTCCGCTTCTTATCGTTGTTTTGATATCGAACTCGAAGTGAACTTTTAATAGTCGCTCGATTTTGTCTGTAAGCAGGGTTAAATTATTTTCAACGGATCCGAACATTACGTTCCCTGAATTAATATAAGTCAGGACATTGTCAAACCCGTTCTTTTCAAAAAGTTCTTTAAGAACGGACATCGGGACCTTGTTGTTGCCACCGACATTTATGCCGCGAAGCAGAGCGACGTAATTAGGCATAATCTTATGTTAGCTTACTCTCTATAAAATTGATCGATATTTTATTTTCTCTTAAAAATGAATCTTTGACTATCGATTTTGGGTAAGCGGCTTTTGATTAGTTCGGTAAAGGAGTATGGGCTAGGCACCTCATGAAACACGAGATCCTGACCAAGCGCCGGTATATATAAAATTACTGTGCCAAAGCCGACCACTCTGCCGAGCAAACTTTGATTTACTGTTATTGACTGAATATTTGTGTATGGGTATGACTGACCTTTTTTCGTGATCACGCCTTTCCATACGATAATCTCATCTTTTTGTAGTTCATAATATTCATTTATCCATCTAACGACGATTAATATCAATAAGAATATTTGTATCAATGATACGATAATGAATACGCCAGTCGTAAAATTATGTAATAATAGCTTAATATTCTCTTCAATCGGCAGATAATCGATCCCAAATCGCCAGCCCACGTAAATACATTCGAGTAACAGCTCCATTACGGTGATACGTATTATGAGCATTGTAAAGCTACGCCTTATTATGTAAGTTGAGCTATCAGAGTCCATGTCGATAATTTACTGATAAGGCACCCAATGTATATTTTATCCCTTCAGATTCATCTGTGACCTTTTCTGCCTAAAAACGATACCTCGCCACCTGAGTAGCTCGGGCTGCCCAGCAGGGATTCGAACCCCGATAAACTGGTTCAGAGCCAGTTGTCCTACCGTTAGACGACCGGGCAT
>CAYYYG010000046.1:3223-6294 GCA_964476135.1 uncultured Gammaproteobacteria bacterium
TAGACGACCGGGCATTTGGTACTCAATATTATAGTTTACAGATGACCCTGTTGCAATGAATGTGTCGGCTTGGTTTTTGGGTTGAGTGCGATTCCGAAAATCACGGGTATAAGAAGCATATTCTGCTGCAGCGTTAACCAATAGTGATCGAGTATTCCGGTTAACAGCACTGCAAAAATCAGGCTGTATACATGTTCCTGTTTGAGATGAGGTTTTAATGTTTTATAGATTTTATAAATAATAAATCCTCCTATGATCAGTCCGGTTTCTGCGAATAGCAGCAGAATTATATTGTGTACGGGTTGAAGAAAGAAATACGGATATTTGTTTGGAAACTCCGACCCGGCGATCAAGTAATTACCCAGTCCGACGCCGGTTAAGGGGTAGTTGATTATTATTGCCGTTGCATTATCTATGAGATTGATTCTTTTTTCGGCGGAGGCGGCGTCGCCCTTTGTCATAAGTACGATTGTCGACACTATAACTATTACCGTAATTTTAGAAAAGAAACACAGAGCGCAGTCGAATCGTTTTTGCCTGGAGAGCATATATAAAATGTTCATTATGGCAAATGTCATGATAGCGGTTTTGGAAAAGCTTATAAATATCAGCATTGAACTTATAAGAAGCAGTACATTTTTCATTATTGTATACGGGCGAAGCGTGCGGCTGAATAATGCGAATGTATAAATCAGCACATAAAAACCTGCTAGTGAATTTGGATGCGAAAATGTGCCATATGGCCTCACGAACTGTTTTATACCAAGCGATGCGGTCGCAATATCCGGATAACCCATGCGATAGTATCGCTCACCCAGCCAGTACCATACCCCTTCAATCGCATGCCCGCTGGCAAACTGCATAATGCATAACCCAAGCTGTATCGCAGCGCCTGAAAGAAATGATTTGAGAATTAACTTATGATCGAGTCTCCGATTTCTTATTATATGGAATAACAGTGAAAAGGCAATGATTTTAGTCCATTTGTAGAGAGCTGTCTGCCAACTCAAGGATAAAACGATATGAGTCAAAATAATAACTAGCAGTACTTGGGTAGTGCGGCTACTAAAAAATTCTTTCAGACTCTTAAAATTGAAAATCAGAATCAGAAATACCAGTATATCGGTAAAGTAAATAGTGGGAGATAAATAGTCGATCCGGACTCCGGAGATAAAGGTGTAGTCGGGAAAAAAATGTCTGCCAAGCTGAGTCGGCAGAAAAAAAATCAGGCTGTATAGTAGGAAATTTTTGATCCTTGCCGTCATGGGGGATAATTATAAATCATTAACTGCCGGGAAGACCGTTATTCGCGTCGGCGCATACATTTTTTTTATTTATTTTTGCGCACAGTTCGTAATCCTGACCGAATCTTTTCTGTAGATAAAAATAAGGTACGTCGGTTTCCGGGTCCCTTGGAATATCCTCTACAAAAGTCGGCATAAGCTCAATCAGCGTATTGGGATATTTTTGGTTTTCGGCATAAAAAGTTTCCATTACTGTGCGCAAATATTTAATGTCCTCACGACGAATAATATCCGGATCTTTTTTTGGCTCCGCAGCCAGCCAGAAATCAAAGGGAAATTTTAATGTTATTTTATTACTGATTACAACATAAGGCAGAAGAGTTGCGCAGACGAATCCGATTATTCCAGCAGCTATAAATAATATTTTTATCCGCTGCGAAATGCTCTCCTGAAGTCCCCCGTGCATCGACTTTAGGTCATCATATAGATGATACAGATATACGAGATAAAAAGCGGTACCGGCTTGACCGGTTATTGAGGTGACGATTATAAAAATTAGTGGGAAATTGCCAAGCGCCGGGATAAGGCTGCTTAAAATGTATGCCGAGAGCACGATAGCAGCTGTTGTTAGGAACTGAAATAAGGAAACGAATATTATTCTTCCGGTAATCGCCGTCAAGTGATTTCTTGTGTAAGAATAGCTTTTTAGCATCGCATTCAGACCGCGATCTTCTTCTGAAACTGCTATGACGGGTGCCAATATAAACCAGATTGAAAACAAAATACCCGGGACAAATAATATCGTATACCCTCCGATAGTCATTAGTGTGATGAGAATCAGTGTCCACCATAACCCGGGCAGTTTGCGCACACTCTCCCAGGCACTCTGTAAAAAACCAGGCTGAGCCTGATGGTTATTTAGGTAAGATACAACTGCTGCCGCCATCCAGGAAGATATAATCACGTTCGCAATCGACAGAATCATCATAACTATATTCAAGTCGCTGTTTCGCTGCAGAAAGAAACCATAAGCGCTTGTTATAAGAGCAGGTACTATCGAAAGAGCCACAAACGGTATCAGAGAAAAAAGATGATCCCTCCAGGTTGATACGGTATCGCGAAGAAGCTGTCTCGGGCTTCTTAGATAATGGATATCGAATCCGATCCCCGAATTGTTGTCTGTTGCTGCTTTTGATGAATAAATTGTCTTGAAAGCGTTGTTGACCATCGTTCCGGGCCAGCCGCTGTTTTTCAAGGCTTTCCTGATTTCCTGTTCAGGAATTTTTTTTTCGAGCTGGGCCAGTACGTAGTTTAGCAGTTGGGGATCCATGATAATAATCTAATAATACACTATAATTGTAGTGTCAATACAGCCAGAATCATATGAAAATCTCAAATAGAAAATTTTATCGCGACTATGAGCTTATCGAGTCCTATGAAGCCGGGATCGCCCTCAACGGTGCCGAGGTGAAGTCGGTACGTGCGGGGCATATGCGGCTTGATGAGGCTTTTGTACGTGTTGTGGGTCGAGATGTGTTTCTTATTAATGCCGACATCCAGGTTTATCAGTATGCCAGGCCACAGGGGTATGATCCGCGAAGGAGCAGGCGGCTCCTTCTGCATAAAAAGGAAATTATCAGGCTTCGCACTAAGCTGGCAGGTGGCGGCAAGCTTACCGTAGCACCCGTTTCCTGCTATAATAAAGGTAGTATTTTTAAGATACAAATCGCCTTAGCTAGGGGTCGCAAAGAGATTGAAAAGAAGAAACTTGTTAAGGCGCGCGATGAAAGATTGGCACAGAAGCGGGAAGCGAAGGAGTATATGAAG
>CAYYYG010000046.1:6394-7704 GCA_964476135.1 uncultured Gammaproteobacteria bacterium
AGGGGATGACAGGATTCGACGGGGAATTTGCACATTTACAGACGGTTAGGGCGCACCTATGCGTTAAATGGAGTTCATAACTGCAAACTCATTTGAGAATGCTGTTTCCGATCTTAAAGCTCTTGCTCGCGAGAAATTGAGCGGCCTCGTTGCTTCTCAATACTCAAGAGCCTACGCCTTCGCGGCGTAAAGCTTTTGATAGGAGTTCCTCCTTCGTTTTCCTCGGTTCAACCGGGTGGAACAAAAACCAACTGAGGTAAGACTGCGTTTAGCTTCTCGATTGTGAAGCGCATTCGATAACCCTTCAATCGATGACTGCGGCAGGTTTGGGCGCGAAGACTGCCGCGGCAAGAATTTAAAAACGCCATACCCCTAACTATAACGTTTGTAGAAGTGTTTCCTCGGACCCGGGTTCAACTCCCGGCATCTCCACTCTTCGCCCCTACTTTCAGTAGGGGCTACGAGGTGGCACGGCCACTATAAACTGAACAATGCTTACGATCTATCGCGAAGAGTGCCCCCAACGTAGTCCCCCTTCGCTTGAGATTGCTTCGGTGGGGACGAAGTGGGGCAGTTCAATCTGTAGCTTATAGACCATTGTTTTTTTTCAGCCCGTATTCATATAGTTTCTGCATGTATTATGCTTATATTCTTCGTCTGTCGGACGAGACGCTATATATAGGCTATTCCTCAAATTTAAAAAATCGCATACGAAGACATCTTGATGGCGAAGTGCCTCAGACCAAAAATCGGCGGCCATTAACCCTAGTTTACTATTCTGCATTTATATCGAAGAAAAAAGCGCTGGATTTTGAAAAGTATCTAAAAACCGCATCAGGCTTCGCGTTTCGGAATAAGAGGCTGGTGTGAGTTTGCGAAAATCGTTTAAACTCTATTAACTTAAGCTCGGTATATCAACATTTATGACACCTCTGAGGTGGGAAACTCCAAAAGCTGTAGAAGCAATGCTCCAAACAGTAGGATTTAAGAATATCAGAATGATCTATCCTAAAAATCCACGTCTATATTTCAGCCCTGCTTACCGATTCATCCGAGCCTTAAAACATAAAGTAACTAAAAATAGGTCATTTATTCAAACTTACCGTCAAAGTCGAGTGGTATATCATGCATGGAAGTGAGACGATTGTAGAATTATAGATATAAGCTTACAGGCGGTTCATCTTATCGGAAGTCATATATGCTCTATAAAGTTATTCCATAAGCCTCAGGCAGCGTATCTTAATTCGCACCTAAATTTTTTTCCATCGCGAATAACGCGACCTCGGTTTTACCGGCTATATGCGTGGTAA
>CAYYYG010000047.1:0-6385 GCA_964476135.1 uncultured Gammaproteobacteria bacterium
TGTCTACTTCTGATTTTGTACGACTTATAATCATTGTTCTCTACAATTACGCCAAACTGTCTCATTGTATCGATTGTCATATCGATGTAGGATTTCGAAATCTGATTACCCACTACTTCGATGGCCAGTTCACCTACTTGGGGCGCAATCATCATAATCGCGCTGAAATATTGACTGCTAATATCTCCATTTAATTTTGTTATTCCAGGTTTGAGAACTGAAGACATAATTTTGAGCGGGGGGTAGCCGTCTCTTTCTGAATATTCGATATTCGCGCAGAGCTGCCGTAATCCGTCGACCAAATCTTTGATCGGTCTTTTATTCAGTCCTTCAAGACCGGTTAAAATTTTAGTTCCGGGCATAACGCAGGCCAAAGCAAGAATAAATCTGATAGTCGTCCCGGAAAGTCGAGCATTAAGCTCGATGGTCTTCCTCGACGCAGGCTCGATTGAAGGAGATACTTTAATAAGATCGTCCTGGACGTTTAGGCTGAATCCTAGTTGCGATAAGCACTCAATCATTGCTGCGGTATCGTCGCTTTTTAAATAGTTACGGACAGTTACAGCTTTGCTAGAAAGCGCCGCAATTATTAAAGCCCGGTTGGTATAGCTTTTAGATCCAGGTATCGACACTTCAGCCGTGAGTGGGGATTCTACCGGTTTTACAATTACTTGTTTCATTCGAAGATGTAACTTATCGCTTTCTCTGCGAAACTGTTATCAATTTCAATATTAAAATCCGCCTCGCCGATTTTTTTTAGAAGTGTCCATTTTATTTTTCCCTTCTCGTTCTTTTTATCCATTTGCATCTTGTTAAAAACATCATTTTTCTGGACTCTTTTTATCCTCACCGGCAATCCGGTATTTTTTACTGCATCCTCCAGCGTTTTTAACTCTGAAGATTCTATATAACCCACGATCTCCGACAGCTTAGCTTCGGCTATCATACCTAATGCAATAGCCTCGCCATGAAGCAGGGGAGTGTCGGTCTGGAGCGATAATGACTCGATTGCGTGGCCAATAGTATGTCCGAAGTTGAGAATTTTTCTTTGGCCTGTTTCTTTTTCATCTGCCTCCACGATCCTGGCTTTTATTCTTACCGACTCGCAGATTATTTCCGTAAGCTCATTTTTTGTGAAGTCATGTGGATTTTTTTCGGTTACTTTACGAAAATATTCCAGATCGTCAATAAGCCCGTGTTTTATTATTTCGGCGAAGCCGGAGATGAATTCTCTTTTCGGTAAAGTTCCCAGCGTGTCGACATCAATTATTACGGCCTTCGGCTGGTTGAATGAGCCGATTATATTTTTGTATCCGCCGAAGTCGATACCGAGTTTGCCGCCGACTGAAGCATCTACCATAGATAAAAGTGTTGTCGGTACTTGAACGAAGTCGATTCCGCGCATATATGTTGCGGCGGCAAATCCGCCCATATCGACGATAACACCACCTCCGATGTTGATAACTAGACTTTTTCTATCGAATTTGTTTTCTGCCAGCTGGTTCCATATTTTTGTAACGGAGTTGATGTTTTTACTGCTTTCTCCCGGAGGTAAAATCGAAGTCAGCGATGGCTGGTATTTGCCGAAATGAGTGTAGCTGAGCCACTTATCGGCAATGATTTCGTCGCTAACGATCGCGAATTTTGAATATAAAGATAGATCGATGAGATTGTCTATTTTTTCCAAAATACGCTCACCGATAAATATCGGGTAATTATCACTGCGACGGCTGATTTTGATGTCAATTTTTTTCATCTTTTATATAAGTATCGCGGGTGTTTTTTGCCGCCGAAAAAAATTCGAATACGTTGTCTTCGTTTAGCTTATAGTTTGATATATATGCGAGAAAATCATTTAACTCCGCCAGTATATTGCCTGAGTTATCCTTAAAAATCTCAGCATGCATTTCCGGACTTCCTGAGGCCGTGCGGGTGGTTGAGACAAGTCCGGGGCCGGCGAATTTTAGGGTTTCGGGGCGTTTATCGTTTAAGTAAAGGCAGATGTAAGAGGCGAGTAAATATACAAGATGAGACACTGTCGCAATGCGTTTGTCATGTACCTGAGGAGTAAGCAGTTCGGTATTCGCTCCCAAACGAGAAACAAATTCGCGAATCGATGCGACTGTGTCTTTAGAGTTTTTACTGTGGGGTGTGATGATCCACATCTTATTATTAAAAAGTCCGGCACGCGAATGCTTGAAGCCGCTTTTGTCTGCCCCCGCCATCGGGTGACTTGGTACAAATTCGATGTTTTCAGATGTTAATTTTTCAAAAACTGTTGCAATGCTGTTTTTCACACTTCCGATATCGACAACAATTATTTTCTTATTTTTGTCCGCTGCCGACGATATCTGTCGGGCGGTTTCCGCAATCTGCCTAAGGGGCGTTGCGATAAATACTAAATCGCAAACCGACAGAAAGCCGGGCAGGTCGGTGAAAACTTCGTCGACTGAGTCAGATTCTGCATCGGTAATTTTTTTGCCGCTTAGTGCGTATACTTTAGTTTTCGGGTCGGCAGCTTTTACTGCCTTGGCGATTGAGCCGCCCATCAGTCCTAAGCCGATTATTCCGATTTTTCTGTAGGGCAGCATCATGCCGTTCTGTATTTTCTGCGAAAGTTTGGAGGAGGCAAAAATCGTATCATACAGTTCTGGAATATAGTCGCGCAATACCGGATTTTTTGCTTTTCTGCGGACTTTTTCGACGAGTTCAATTTCGCGGTGTTTCTGGAAAGGCGAAATTCCTTGTTTTCTCTTGATTTCGCCTACCATTGCAACAACACTCATCCTGTCGTTAAGCAATTCTACGATCTTCGTGTCGATTTTATCAAGCTCTGTGCGGCAATCATCAAGTGTTTGCATTTTGTTTTTTAGCCGATTTATAAAACCCCAGAATCTTCACTGAGCTCGTATGCTCTTTGAAGCCGCCGTTTATGACCGCCGACATAGTATTTTTATCGATTCCAGGAAACTCTATATCTATATAAAAAACATATTCAAACGGTTTGCCTAAAATCGGCCTCGACTCGATTTTGGTTAAATTAACACCATGTTCTGCTAGTTTAGACAGCGCGGCATACAAACTGCCGGGAATATGGGGGAGTGTAATTATGAGTGAACATTTATTCGCTTCCGATATATCGGTTTCATTTTTTGAAATTATTACGAATCGGGTAAAATTATTACCGTCGTCCTCAATATTTGATCGGACTTTTTTTAGACCGTAAAGTTCGGCTGCTTTATTACTTGCAATTGCGGCAATCGTTTTATTACCCGACTCGGCAACCATCTTTGCGGCGCCTGCGGTATCTGAATGGACCGTTTTTTCCATCCACGGGTGTGTTTCGAAAAACCGTTCGCATTGTTCTATAGCCTTAATGTGCGAGTATACTTTTTTTATGCTTATCAATTCGTTCGATTCGTCGACATCAGGTAGTGCCAGCAGGAAATGCTCGACTTTAATATTAATTTCGCCAACTGCATAAACATTGTGCTCATACAAATTGTCATAGTTTTCGTATATCGAGCCGGCAAGCGTGTTTTCAACCGGCACGACTCCGAAGGAGGACACATTGCTTTCAACATCGCGGAAAATTTCGATAAACTGTTTGGTGCCGACGAACTCATTTTCGGCTCCGAAATATTCCATTGCTGCAATATGTGAAAAAGAACCCGGGACTCCCTGATAAAAAATAGATTTCATATTTAATTATCGACTGATTTATAAAAACCGGCGATTCGTAAATATTCGGTGTTTTCACGGTAAACCGCGAGAATTTCTTCCATTCTTTTTATATGTTCCTTACTATAGACGAAATCAACATAAAACATATATTCGTAAGGCTTCCCATAGAGACGGCGCGATTCGATTTTGGTCAAATTAAGTTCGTAATTTTCAAAGATTGCAAGCGCCCGGTAAAGCGATCCGGCTTTGTGCGAGACCACAAAAATCATTGATGATTTGTCTCCGTCTTTATAAGATAGTTTTTTCTTGGAAATCTGCAGATAGCGTGCATAGGAGATGTTTTTTTTAATTTCAAAATTTACTTCGCCGACAGCATGTATTTCTTCATATTTGCAGAACAGATCATACGCCTCATAATTAGAACCGCGCCAACTGTCGTCTATGAGTACCAATCCTTCTTTCGACTCACCCGATAAAACGGATTCGAATACTTCTTTCTGGTTTGCATAGATTTTATATGATGCGGTTTTGCCAAAGCGTTTTTCTGCTGCGGCTTGCGCATTGTCGGTAATTGCGATTTTCATATTTACATATATTATAAACTAATAGGTTTAATGAGTATTAGGTGCTTCAAGATTCCGGAACTTTGCCAGCTCCTTTAGCAAATACTCAAGTTCTTTTAAAGTTATATGCTGATGAGTATCGGTGACCGATGTTCCGACTTCTATAAGAATTCCATCGTACAAATACCCATCCCAGCTTGTCTGCATTTTCATGGCCTCGATTGTTGCTGCGACGATCTCATCCCGCATTTTTGGCCCTAAAGCGTGGCTGGGGTCGAAGTATAATTTAAGCTTCGTATCGCGCTTGGTCCGTTCGGCAATGCGGTGAACGGGAAAACTCCGGTAATTGCCTTTGTCCGGCACATCTACACCGCGGTGAATCAGTATTGTATTCCCGGAGAGTTTTCCGGCATATGAAGCCAAGCCGGCCCAGGTTTTTTCCATGGTCGTTTTTCCGGTGAAATGAGGTGAGTTGGCGACATGTAATGCTTCCCCGACCCACTTGCCGTTTTTTATTCCTAAGTGCCAGTTATTACGGCGGGCGAAACGGGCCATCTCATGTACCTGCCAGCCAAGCTGATTAACGGAAGGGTTCCAGGGCATAAGTGCGCCTTTTGGAAGCATTTGTTCAAAGGCGGGGAGCTGAACCGCCGGCATCATCACTTCGGTCGCGATTAGCATACCTGTTTTATCGTTAACCCGCTTTGCCATATGGGCGCTTGGCGGAATTTCAAAGTCGGCGACTCCGCCTCCTTTTATCATTACATCGATATTTTTTTGAACGGCATGATAATCCATACCCATGCCAATCCCAGTATCGGTAAGCTCCGTACGTGATTTTAATCCGACAACGCGAGTCCCGGCAACAGCGCGCTGGTACTTTCCTCTTCTGTTCTTAACTTCCATTTCCGAAATCCGAAATACTTCCTTGATGTTTTTTTCATCAATAGAGCAGGGCCCGGCGATAACCGTACATTCGGTGTTTTTGAGTGATTTTGTCATAAATCTGATATAAATGTTAATAAATTCGATCAATTTTGCCCATAAACCCTGTGTCGCGATCGTAGTGCGACACAGGATAATTGGCCCTAAGCCAAATTTACTCTCGGCAATTTGGCAAGGGCCAATAAAAAACCCCGCTTGTGGCGGGGTCGGTTTTGTTCGTTTTGAGTTTTACCTCATAACCAATTCCCCCGCCATATGCGGTGTAAAGTAAAAGAAAAAATAGGAATTGGACGAGATAAGTTTCATAATATTCGGTAATTATAACTGCATACCGTATGTAATGTCAAATAGTACTAAATCCGTATCTATTCATCTTAACTTTAAAATCTTCAAAATTTTTATAAAGTTCTGCGTGAATGCCAAATTTATCGGCTGCATTTACGTTAGTGTCGTCATCATCCCAAAAGAGAATCCTATCTTTAGGTATTTTATCAAGATCGTTAACTAACTTAGCGTAAAATTTTTGTGAAGGTTTTTTGTGGCCTAAATGAGCCGAGGCATATACTTTATCAAATAAGTTAGCAAAACCCATATTTTTAAGCATGTAATTTACTCTGTGTTTTTCCTGATTTGTGGCTAAATAACACTTTATTCTTTTTTTACGCAGTGATTTAATGTAATCTTCAAGTTTTTCGTTAATTTTATGTTCTGATGTAAACCAATATTGCATAAAGTCTTCAACAGTTTTTTGCCAACCCCATTTTTTTAGCCATGCAGGTAAAACAGCCTTAAGATCGGATTTACCAACCAAGCAGTTTTGAAATTCATCGGTAAAAAAAGGGAGGATCGCATCTTTTGTTATTCCATAATCCCGGCATAATTGCTCGCTAAATCTTTCTGCATTTATGAGTACTCCGTCGGCGTCAAAGATGATAACTTTAATCATTAAAGGATTATACATTATATAAATTCTTATTTATGAATCTCTATTCGATTATTTCGTTTAATTAAATGCTCGATGATATAAACTTCAGTATTGAATTTATGTTTGTATCCAATTGATGGATTCTATTCGTCAGATTGTTTTTTGCGCTTTTTATTTCTCCAGTATGATATTTTAAAATAGTATCCGTATCTTTCAAAATATTCCCCGTTATAACACAAACAACTTTCTCATTTTTTTTAATAACTCC
>CAYYYG010000048.1:0-2700 GCA_964476135.1 uncultured Gammaproteobacteria bacterium
GCTGCGGATTGAAAAAACATAAAGTGTTTTTTCAATTTGCAGTCTTCCGTGTTGAACGCACCCCCCGCGCTAAACAATTTCGGCATTTGCCGAGTGAAGACGTAAAAAAATAAGGAGTCTTTTATGACAAACGCGCTTTACCCGATGGGGCCCTATAGTTTCTATAAGAACCAAAGGATTACTAACATCTGGATTGGCGATCGGATCTTTTTGGCCGAACGCACTTTTCAGAAAGATTGGAAAGAAGGAGATTGGCAAGGCGATCTGCCAGTCCCCGACTGGGATGAATGGCTGGCTCATAGTGCCCCGGTGAACTACGCAGAGTATCGCCCAACAGAAACTATGTTTACGTTGTGGTTCGAAAAGGAGCCATATAAATTTGCGGTGAATGCCGTAAACAGTTATTGGCTGGCTGACGAGTACGTAACTAATGAGTTCGATCTGCAAAATTGGCTAACCAGAAATGGTGTTCATATGGGGGACGTGATGTTCGGCAGAAATATGCTCAGCAGATTCACGGACCTGTTGCCGATCTCGTTCAATCTAAAGAACTATGTAGGCTGGTGCCGTTGGGGCGGGGTGTACATTCCAGACCCCACATACACGGAATAACCGTAGATGAACAGTCCTGGAGGATAGAATTTACTTTATCCTCCAGGGCATCATCTTCTAAAAATAAAACTTAAGATCTTAGAGATATTTGACGCTGCTCAAGACTCTCGAAACCGCTTCGTTATAGCTGTCCTCACTGGGTCCGGCAGCCATCAACATAAACCCGTAAATCTTTCCATTTTTTTTAATATGGTAGTAGGTGAATTTTCCGAGGCCGGATACGACTATTTTTTCATACCTCTCTCCGCCATATGATACCGCCGAATACTGCGGCGGATTCTCCGGATCGACTTCGGAAACAGTTCCGTATGTTTTTTTTGCCCACTCCTCGGCTGTTACATCGGTTTCTATCGGATTCATAACAGCAAATGACAACCCGTCATATAATTCCGTCTGTGGCCGCTGAGTCTGACCGATCACCTGAAAAGCGACAAGATCACCGTTTTCGAAACTCTGTCCGCCTACCCGTTTTTCCCATGAAGAGGGGTGTTCAAACGATATGCCATACTGGATGTTTTCAAATTTAATCCAATTTTTATCCGGGGTCGGCGTTGGTATTACGGCTATATCGCTCGGATTAATTTTCAAAGTATTTAGAATCGATTCGGCCTGGTCTTGGTCTAGATAATAAGGCGAAGTCTTGTCGCCCCCGATATAATAACCGACCAAGTATGTTGCCTGCTCAAAAGGCACTATAAACCGATGCTCCACAACTCCCGCAGGGAATTCCCAAGGCATTTTGTTTACGAAAGAAGTCGCTCCAAAACCGCCGAGCATCCGATCTTCCGAGCGTTCATACTCGTAATATTTGGCAATTTCCTGATCGTTCGTTTCCGTAAGATTGGTGACCTGATCGACGGATAAACTTTTCAGCCTCTGAATATCGCGCCGGTTGTAGTTATAGATCTCCCCTTCCGCACCCTCCATTCCCTTTGGGACTACTGAAATATATATAAAATTCGTCGGCCCGGCGCCTGGCTGCTCCGCTTTTCTGACGTACAGCCGGCTCAAGCGGCCGTTATTTTCCTCAATCATGCCGTCAGGAATAGAAATGGTGTAGCCGAGCTCTTTATTTTTGACCGAACGCGAGCTGTCTTTTTTCGTCTGCTCTTTGGAAATGTCAGATTTTTGCCTGTCGGTCAAAAGTGCGGAGCGATAATAAACAACAAGACCAACAACGATAATCACTACTATTACCAAAAATATTTTTTTCATATTATTTATTTAATACTAAACTTATAGCTTCACGGTAGCCTTCATTAATATAAGGACCGCCATCTTTGCCGAGTAATGACAAATCGGATAAACTTACCCATCTGAAAGCGGTATGTTCGCTGCTTAGTTTGACCTTCGGCAATTTGGCCTTCACCGAATAAAACACAAGAAACAGGCCTTTCCCGTCTTTAAGAACTTGCGGTAATTTATAGACATAAATCAAACTTGAATGACCTCCATACTCAATTCCGGGAAGCTCTTCTTTTAGCTCCCGGTCGAGAGTCTTGGGTATATCTTCCCCTTCAGCCATTCGACCACCGGGAATATCCCAGAATTTTCGACCGTTTTCATCCGTCTTCTCAAGTACGAGAACGGAATCATCTCTTACGATCAAAGCTTTTATTCCTAAATAAAAATTCGCCGGATGCATATTGTTATAATATTTTAACAAATACCGACTAACCGACTTCGTTCGCCATAAAAAAGCAGGGTGCTTACAGATCGCACCCTGCTTCAATCTCACCATTAAAACTGGTTTACCTTCACGCAATAATCCGCATCCGGAGCAAGATAATCACCCCATGATGGGTATGCGTTTTCTATATAAACCCATCCTTGCGAACATTTACCATCTTTGGATAGGTTCCAGACGCTGTGATACCCGTGGTTTACTTCGCTGCTATACCACGCTTCTATTTGATTGGAGTTCCCCCGTCTGATGACCATATTGGTACCGACGACATAAGTTATGGGGTAAGTAGGTATCGCATGCAGACTAAGAGGATAATAAGCGACTACGTTATGGTTATTTTCGGCTTTGTTTTCGTTATTTGGCGCCGCGGAAGAAATAGGTACGGCAACAAATAATATTAT
>CAYYYG010000048.1:2800-5755 GCA_964476135.1 uncultured Gammaproteobacteria bacterium
ATTATGAATTCTAATGATTTATTTATAATGAAGACGAATGAAGATTTTATTTTGAATATGTAAGAAAACTGTAATTAAGGCAAGGACCTTAACTTAATGGAGGTGCATCAGCATGTGCCTTAGATGTATTTGATCTGGATTTATTTTCCAGCACGAGATTATTGGTTCTTCTCGACGAAGGTCAGCGCCGTTCCTCTTTTATCGGCCCGACCTGTGCGCCCGATCCTATGGACATAATCTTCATAAGTCTGTGGGATATCGTAGTTTATCACGTGACTCACATCGTTTATATCTAGCCCGCGTGAGGCGACATCGGTTGCAAGAAGTATCTGAATCAAATTGTTTGAAAACATGGCCAAAGTCCGCTGGCGCTGCTGCTGGCGCTTGTTTCCGTGTATGGAACCGGCCTTGAACCCTCTTGCCACCAATTCTTTGGTCAATTTTTCAATACCCCATTTTGTCCGTCCGAATATAAGCACTTTCTCGAATTCCTTTTTTATCAGCAGATCGTGCAAAGAATCGATTTTCTGCTTTCCGCTACCGACCTCGATCAGACTTTGAGTCACATTCGGCGTGGTGTTCTGCCGAGCAACAGATACGGTAACCGGGTTGACAACAAAATTTTCCAGTATGCCGGCCACTTTTCCGGAGATAGTTGCCGAAAAGAAAAGCGATTGTCTCGCAGTCGGCAACAGTGATATGAAATATTTGATATCCCCGATAAAGCCTATGTCGACCATGCGGTCGGCTTCATCAAGAACCACACACCCAAACTGTTTCAAATCCAGCAAGTTTCTTTTTATTAGATCTTTGAGCCGGCCGGGTGTGCCGATAACAATCTGTGCCCCACGACGCAGATCCTGCTCCTGCCGATATGTACTGACACCGCCGATTATCATCGCCGTATACACTCCCAAGCCCCGTGAAAAATCCTGAGCTTCGCGCGCAATCTGTACCGCGAGCTCCCGTGTGGGGGCAACAATGAGAGTTTTCCCCCGTTTATCCTGGGCCATTTTATTTATGATTGGAATAAGGAATGCGGCAGTCTTGCCGGTGCCCGTATTGGCAAGCCCGATGACATCACGCCCGGCCAGGATGTGTGGAATCGCCTGATCCTGAATTGGCGTCGGCTGGCCGTAATTTTTTATCTTTATATTTTCTTTCAATTTCGGAGAAATTGCGAAATCGGAAAAAGAGTTTTTTGCAATATATTTTGGCTGCTCCACAGCTGCGGCAACGGGTCGGGAATTAGTTGAATTACGAATCGCGCTTAGCACTGCGCCGTTTGCGACAGGTCCGCGACGACCTCGATTGAAGCGATGATTATTATTTCTATTTCTTTGAAATCTCATATTGATACTACCGGCACATGCAAGAATGGGCGCTTAAATTAAAATTTACGAAAGAAGGACAAAATCGAAGTTTCTTGCGTCCATCTAACGATAATAAGGTATTATAACACAAAAAATAATATTATGCAATAATACTATAGGTTTATAATTAAACCTAAAACGCGAAACGGCCGCTAGTTTATAACGGCCGTTACACGAATAAAAACAGGTTTTTATCTGCGATTAAAATTTCCTCCATCACGCTTAACCTGCGGTTTGGCTTTGTTGACAACGATTGTTCTTCCTTCAACTTCCTTGCCGTCCATTTCGAGAGCCTTCTGCATATCTTCGGCTTTTGCGAAAGTGACGAAACCGAAACCCTTTGACTTACCGCTCATGCGATCCATGATTACAACCGCTTCGGTGATTTCACCGTACTGAGCGAATAATTCACGAAGTGTGTCGCTGTTTATTGACCACGGCAGACTTCCGATAAATAGTTTATTAGTGTCCATTATTATTAGTTCACCCCCTTTAATTTAATTAAAATATTAATACCAGTATTCGTGCAAACGATTACTTTGTTGGTTTTTATGTTTTTTTGTGCAGTTTTTATAGTTTTTTTATAAGGAAGATAAACAACAGGCAGATTATCTTTAACTCAAGCCAATGATCTCACATTAAGCGCATTAAAGCAACTGCAAATTTTGCTTACGCATTTATTTCCCCATTTCGACAATGTAACCATCTGATCTCATCAATTGTTCGATGTGTCTAATTTCCAGATATGGATTCGTTCTTAAATAGTCCATCATACTGAATGACTTTTCTTTGTGGACGGGGACATCAAAGCCAGGTACGGTCACCACAGCAACACCATTGGGTTTCAGCATTTTATAAATATTAAGTGTCGCCAGCTCCGGGAAAAGAGACCAGTAATATACGCTGTTCTGTGCGGCGATAACATCAAACGCTTCATAAAAATTATCGGGAGGAAGTTCTACGCCTGAGATAACATAATCATCAACCGCTTCCCGATTTGAATATCCGACCCCAAAATCGGTCAGGGATGTCATAGTTGTGCGCACCTCTCTTCCATGCAAGTTTGGCAATGCGTACTTACTCCTGAATTTATACATTACATTTCCAAGTAAATTGCCATCGCCGCCGCCGATATCGCATACTCTAACTGCTTCGCGGTCTAAGCCGGGGCTGTTTACTTTTGCATGGATATTCTCGATTAATTTATCTCTTAAAGTAATTGCGCTCAAATTGAATACCAGGTTCCCGCCATATCGAATGGCTCCAAACGCATCCACTTCACCAATATCCATCAATAGTTTTTCGTACTTTTTTTGCTCCTCATGCATATGAGATATCTCGGTGTAAGCTTCCGGCCATAAATCAGGCTGTGCAAAAGGCCAACCCGTCTGTACGATTCTCCCTTTACTGTTTCGCACAACTTCATTTTCAGATTTTCTATATTGTGATTCTTGACCGGAGAAAGCGCCTTTTATACGCTCCGACCACCCATTAATTGACATAGGCAAGAATTATATTACAACCAGATATAGATTACAACTATAGGATGAATATGTATACTTTCGAGGTCTAAGGGTGGTGT
>CAYYYG010000049.1:0-5651 GCA_964476135.1 uncultured Gammaproteobacteria bacterium
CGTGCTAACATTATTTTCACCGAATAAGGACTTGATATCTATCGTCGCAGTCATCAAACCCCGCTTGCTGCCGGTACTATCGACAACAGTATACGAAACCTTTATGCTCGGTCTGTACGGTGTCGCAATTACCGGCGGGTCCCCTTCACGATCAAGCTCAATCTGAGAAAAATGCGGCGATTTAACTGTGTTTCCGATTGCTTCCTGAAAATAGACAGAGTTGGCCTTGTTCTGTAAATTAATCCTGCTGACAGTCACTATACGACCGTCCGCTCGATTCAATCTGATTATTTCCTGTCCAGCCGCATCTAAAAATTTAAACTTAACGAAAAGTGGCTTCTTTTCCATAACCGCCATCATAATCTGTCTCAATTTTTCCTCATCTGCTTGGGTCCCGGTCGCCATATAATCTTCCATGACCGGATTGTACGCAGCCATATAAACACTGGATGCTAAATCATCGATTTTATTTTCGATGCTATGTGCAGTGTTTTCTATGTGGATTTTAGCATCATCGATTTCGATATCCTGCAGTCTTTCACTTATATAAGGAAGAATTAAGAGTATGAAAAAAATAAGGCCGAAAAAAAGCAACCCGACGCTTATAAAAAAAAATTTGACTCTTAAACTAAATGTTCTTTTCATACTTATCCCTGAGTAATTTTATTTCCTGCTTCAGTTCCTTCATTCTGATTTCCCGGCCAATCATTAATCTGTTTATCCGTTCCAATTCACGCACTTTATTAGTCAGCTGCAGCTCCAAATCAAGTCTTTTGGAAATGTCTTCTTCAGAACCGATGAAACCTATAAGATTACCTTCGCTTACTATCGGTGAAATTCTGGTGATTGCGGTATATATCTCACCGTTTTTACGTCTGTTTGTGATTTCACCGACAAACGGGACGCGCTCCTCTTTAATCTGTTTCCACATTTTTTCATAAAATTCACGGCTCATCTGCTTACCCCACAAACGTGGAGTTTGGCCGTGCATCTCCTCAAGTGAATATCCGGTTATCTGCTGCGCCGCTTTATTGGCGTATGTGATATAGCCTTTATTATCGGTCACAATTATATGATTGGAAGCGTACTCGACAGCGATCTGCAGGTTGGATAATGCGTTAATTTTATCGTGCTGAGAGAGTTCTACCTGTTTTCTTTCATCAATAGGCAATCGGAAAGAAAAGTAAGATAATATTTCGCCCCTGTCGCCGGTAACTGGTGAAATTACCGTGTCTGTCCAAAAAAAAGATCCATCTTTTGCTCTATCTTTTATGTCGCCGCGCCAGACGTTACCCGAAGAGATCGTCTGCCATAAGTTCCTAAACACATCCTGAGGCTGATCTCCTGAGCTCAAAATGTTGTGATTTTTTCCGATTAATTCATCTCTTGAGTATTTCGATATTTCAAGAAAGTAGTCGTTTACATAAGTTATGTTGCCTTTTTCATCAGTAAAAGAAATTAACGCAACCTTATCCAACTTACTAAAAAAAGCACTAAAAAAATTTTCACCGGAATGATCCCTTATCGATTGAAAGATGTTAACAGACATACAATATTATAATAACACCATTCAAATTAAAAGGCTACAAGTTGACAATAATCGTGCATTTGTTATTATGAAATTAAATTACCCAAATTCATACTATGGTTAAAAATCTTATTATAGTGTCGTCACTTTTCGCATTAATATTATTTTTAGGAGTCATCTCCCCTTCGATATCGAATGCGCAGCAATCACAGCAGCAAGGTTCGTTTGAACTCAGTTCACCGACTCCTGTACCGACAATTCCTATCCCAACAGCAACTCCGACAAAAGCGCCGCAAATTACAGTACCGCCAGGTACACAATTACCTATAATAACCGGAGGCCCCCAAGACCCTAATTCTCCTTACTACTGCATCGATGATGAGGATCCGGAACCATGTGACGATAATACATCATTTCTTGTACCCAAAGGCTCGGGTGGCGTAAGCGGTACCTGTGGAACAGTCATTCAATGGGCGCAAAAAATTGCCGCTAATTTACCTCAGGAACCCAAGGTTATGAGAGATAAGCTGTCACCGGCAGTTGCCAGCTCATGCGGTAATACCGGCACCTATTCAACCGGCTATATTTCCACTTTTTTCGTAATCGACTCCTACAACTTAGCCGGATATCCGCAGTTGTCCAAAAATAATCCGACTCATGTATCCGGATCGGGTATGCTGGGATGGTGGAAAACTGCATCACCCTATACATTCCTCGACTACGCGGCAGTAAGCGGCTCGCACCAGAGCATAATGTCACAAAATTTAGTGGGAAAAACTATGTTTCTTAATTTGCCTTCCGGAAGGGTGCATGTTGGTATAGTCAACTCGGTACACGTTGATGTTAACGGCAATGGTATTATCGCTATTCTACAGTCTGGAAGCCAATATTGGCTCGACCGATTCGAAATCATGAACTGGAATGTTATGAATACGCCGCTGCATCAAACCAGCATAAGCGGTGTTGCCGGATTCGGCGGACATTAATATTTGAATATAAATACAATGGATGACACTATACCAACAAACCCGTTACGCGATTTTCTAAGTAACAAAAGAAATATCATGATCATCGGCGGAGTTGTTCTTGTTATCGTTCTTTATTTTATATACATCGGAATTTCAAGACAATTACAAGCACCAACAGGGCAAATGATGTCCAATGAGAACAATGTTCCCGGAACTCAAGTTCAATACGAGGAAGCACCCACACCCACCTATTCTCCCGAGGTAGCGGCTGCCGTTCAAGAGCAGCAGGAAGCCGACCAGGAATATCAAAATTTTCAGCAGAATGTGAGAAAAGAATATCCCTGGAAAAAACACTTACCGTTACAAACCGATAAGCATTATCTTATGTTCGACATCAGTAGACGAGTATTTATCGGTCAACTGTATCCGACAGCGACAGACGGAGTGGAACAAATGAAGAAAGATATACTTGAAGAAATGAAAAGTAAAGATATTCCCACAGAAGAGTATCCTATCGAATGGACGGTTAACCCAAGATAAATCATGTACGATACTATCCGCACTCTGATCCTTATTATCGGCTGGCCGATTCTTATTGCCGGTACGCTCTATCTTTATTACAATTCGTACAAATTCTATCTCGACGTACAAAAAAACGTCTGGGGAAAACTCGTGCTGACGATGGTATCCGGCTGGCTGATTACGATGTACAGCTTAGGACTTGTCTCCACCATCTTCCTTTTCAACTCCCCGGAATTAGGCACCAAAGTCGTGCTGCCGATTTTCATGCTCTGGTTTGTCACTATGGTTCTTATAGTTAGAATCGTCATGCGCTGGAATCGAGAAGCGGTGGAGGTAAATAAATTTAACCAGAAACTTCAATCGCTGGTTGAGGAAAGAACAAAAGACCTATCGACAGAAAAAATCATTGCCGAGGCGGAACGAAACAAACTGAAAGTAGTTATCGCAAGTATCAACGATGGCATAATTGCCCTCGACAGTGACAGGAGGATTATTCTTGCCAATAAGGCAATTAAGGACATTACCGGATATGATCCAGACTCGTTGATCGGTAAAAAAATACCTGATGTGCTCACATTTTATGAGGAGGATAAAAAACTGACTACAAAAGAACTCTGCGTTATTGGTAGGGAAAATTTCGAAGGCGTGCTTCTGCATAAAGACAACTTGCGCTTATCCGGAAGCAATACCGAAAAAAAGGTTACGATGAATGTAAGCCAGATCACAGAAGCAAAAGAGGTAAATCTTGGCTGCATCATGACTCTGCACGATACTACAAAAGAACAGGAGGTGGAGGAGATGAAACTCGATTTCGTATCAATGGCGGCACACGAGCTAAGAACTCCACTAACCTCGATCCGGGGCTATGTTGAAATTCTTAAGGATGATTTTTCCCATTCGCTTGATGAGGCGGGAAAAACATATCTCAACAGACTCTCAGTAAGCAGCGAAAATTTGGGATCGCTTATTGACAATATGCTCAATGTTTCAAGGATTGAAAAAAATATATTCAAAATAGACGTAGAAAAAACCGATATAGTGCCCGTTATAAAAAATACGATCGATGGCGTACGACAGCAGGCAGATGCAAAAAAACAAAGAATAGTCTTTGAGCCTCCGGCAAGTTTTCCGCTAGTAATCGCAGATTCATTCAGAATTGCGCAGGTCATGACCAATCTCCTATCAAATGCCATCAACTATACAAATACCGATGGAACGATAAGTATAAGTCTTGCAGAAGAAGAAAATCAGATTAAAATATCGGTTACGGATAACGGTCAGGGTATACCAAAAGAAGCTCAGCCTCGGCTTTTCACTAAATTCTTCAGGGTGTCCGGGCCACTAGACCGCGGATCAAAGGGGACCGGTCTTGGACTTTACATATCAAAAACCATAATCGAGATGCATAACGGCAAAATCACCCTTAACAGCGAAGTTGGCCGGGGAACTACATTCAGCTTCACCCTTCCCAAAGCTATATAAAATAACCCTTGCGCCACTGTTCAAAATCTACTAAATCTACCTTAGTATCACCATTGAAGTCAGCAGTTGTTGTGCTTGTGATCTTAAAATACTCTTTTCTCCAAAATTCAAAATCCGATAGATTAATCAGGCCGTTGCAGTCAGCATCGCCGCTACTTTTTAGAGAACAGGCTGGTGTGGGTGAAACAACACCGGTTGGCGGTGGAGTTACACCCTGGTTCGATGCGGTTTTTAGCAGTGCAACCAGTGCCTGAAGGTAATACAGATCGCCAGCCGCAAAGGCGGGCACATCGAGATATTTCGATAACTGTGCGTATGGTTCGTTTAATATATATGCCTTTGCCTGCAGCATAACGGACGAATCGAAAGCCGATTGAAATGTCCCCTCACCAACCGTATCATCAAATTTACTCACGAACCAGTATGGAGCTACGTATTCGTATTCGTTCACCGCCTCCTTTACCTTGCTTGCCGCATTCTGCTTCATGTAGTCGGCTAGTTCCGGAGTCATATATATAAAATTCCTCGAAGTACTTAATGATCGAAAATAAAATGGAATGTGGTCAGTATATGAATATAAAGGATTATCTTTTTGGAACCCGCTCGCCCTCATAGATAGCAACGACTCATATTGCTGTTTAACCGAAGCATTTTCCTGATAACCGGCCAATTTCTGCAATTCAAGATAGCCGCGATAGCCGGCAATATAAGCATTTAACCAATAGGGTTTTTCTGCGAAACTGACAGAATAATTCGCAGGCAGCGTCGGCAATCTTGAGCTCATGCCGTCAAATATCGCCTTGGCGCCGCCAAACTCAACTGCATATTTCCACCCGGCATAAAAATTGAGCGGCGGGAATGACCAATAACCGCAATCAGGACAAATCGAGCTGGAAGACTTTTCCATTGGGGGTCTATACGAAACACCGAAGTACTGACTTGTGGGCGGATTGACTGTAGTATCAAGAACATCAAGCGGCTTTATCGCGTATTCACGATCAGTCCCATTTTTCCATCCCACATGGGCCGTATCCATAAAGCTATAAGTTGAGTTAGGACCATAATAAGTATTCAGGTATGTCTTTACCTGTGTCTGCATACTGGCCGACAAGTATGGCAAAACCTGGATTAAAGTGATCTCTGTTTCTGCA
>CAYYYG010000050.1:0-5454 GCA_964476135.1 uncultured Gammaproteobacteria bacterium
CTGCTCTCTTTTCCGGTATTGAGGGTCTGGCTGTATAGCCAATAAGAAATAACTACTATAAGGCAAAATAAAACTATAAATGAAGCCAGAACGAATCTGGAACCGGATTTCATGATACTTAAATATTATCAGAACGGAATGACGCACTCAAGAGGCCAAGTGACGCTGCTTATGTCGTTGAAGTCGGTATTTATTGTTTTACTGAAGATAATTTTATCTGCTGACGGATCATATGTATATATTGTAAATCTGCTTTCATCCTCATCAAGAGCGCCGCCAAGTAACAGTCCCCCTTTTAAGGTGGTGAGTCCGGTCGTGTTTTCCGGGATATTTTTTGACACTAATTTAGGCTCATCGTTTTCACCGAAGACATACATTTGCTTAGACTCTTCTATGGCAACATACAGATTTTTTCCTGCTTCATCCCATGCCATTGCCCCGACTTCCTTATTTGATCTGATCTGAAGACTCCCGTCTGCGGTCTGCTGATTGATTTTTACCGCACCCTGCTCCTCAGCCCACGCCCAGAGTGAATCATCGTTTGCCCGATATGCGAAGGAGCTGATTTTTATATATGGTATATTACCTATTCTTTTAATGGCACCGCTTAACGGGTCGACAGACTGAAGTAATCCATCGTTACTTGTATTCGTATAAAAAAGTTTGGATGATGGAATGTATTCGATGCCCTGATATTCTTTGTCTTTATGCAGAGGGCCGATCCTCTCGATCACAAAGGTCTTGGGGTCGATGCTGAAAAAACCGGTTTTTTCTTCTCTGGCTTGGTTGGAAATTTCTGCTGCATAGAATCCGTAAATTTTACAAGCAGTCTGACGGTTATTATTTTTTGAAATAAAGAGAAGATAATAACCAGCGGCAATGACCGTAGTCAAAAGTATAAAAATGACAGCGATTTTTATTTTTGAAGCCATCTGATTAATAGCCATTGGCGGTGCTTAAAGTTATGCCATCGATATTGCCTGTGACAGTTGCGGTAAGCGTAACTTTTTTCCCGATCGCATAGTTGTTGGCATTTGCACGATCTTCCTCGGTCATAATCACTCTCAAATCGTACAAAGGATTTCTATTTGGAGCAACACTGTCTGCTATAGTTACACCAGGAGCCATATACATGCCCATGCAGGCCTGGCCTGGTTTACAGTCGTCAGGATTATTCAAATAATTGGCGACGACATAGCCTGTTATGGATACTCTTTTCTCATTCAGTGCCGAACGATGTTCGACTGCATAAGTGACTGTTAATGGAGGTGAAGGCTCCTGCATCGTGCCAAGAGGTAAATCGGGAATTTTTGCCATCTCCGTTTGTCCCGGATAAACTGGCTCGGTTGATACGGCGCCTGTTCCGCTGCCCGAAGTATTGCCGGAATCATCAGGGATTGTTGGGGTGGGAGAAGTTGGGACGTATCCTTGTTCTCCAGGGCAGGGGGCAAATTCACATGAGGGTGGCACTCGGCCGACTGCCGATCCGTCGGGGCAGAGTTTTGCCTCCATGGTGCAAGCTACTCCATCGGGCGATTTTTTTTGAACAGATATGTTGTAGTCTTTGAGAAAAATAAAAACGATTCCGGCAAAAATTAATACACAAATTGCTATTGCAAGCGCTATTCTGATGGTTGGGTTTTTAGTGTTCATATACTGAATATATATTTATTTGAGGTTGTTTGTCAAGAACTCTACCATTTATATACTTTTCTGAAAATCAGATTTTTGATTTGGTCGGGTAGAATCCAGCTGAAAAAATACATAATACTAGCATCCAGTCCGATCCGGTATCTTAAGCGTGGATTGTCCTGTTTGGAAATTTTGAATATCAGGTTGGCGACATGTTTAGGACTTAGTCGCGTCTTAAGAAAGCTCCCAGCTGCTTTTTCGCGTGATTTGTAATATCTTTTATAAAATCCCCTCCGAAGGTCTTCGTAATCCGATAATCCACCCTTTATGTTCGACGGGGTTCTGATGTTATCCGGGAAATTCGTAAGAAATGATCCAGGCTCGATAAGAACTACATCTATACCGAAATGTTTAAGTTCAAATCTTAAAGATTCGCTAAGAGACTCGATCGCGAATTTTGAAGAGGAATATACTCCCCACAAAGGAAACGGAATCAGGCCGTTGATGGAGCTTAAGTTTACTATGAGGCCTCTCCTCCTTTTTCTCATTGAAGGCGCAACCGACTTGATCATCCGGAGTGTTCCCAACACGTTTGTGTCGTATTGGCTTTTAATTTCCTCAATCGTAAAGTCCTCAACGGGACCGATCATTCCGAATCCGGCATTGTTTATAAGAATATCTACCGGTCGATTAATTTCTGAGAGTGTTGTTTCGATCGTCTTTTCGTCAGTTACATCAATTTCCGGTGTTTCTATAAGCAGTTTCTCTTTTTCCGCGATTTCCCGCAGTTTTTTTCCGCGCTCTCTTGGCATTCGCATCGAGGCGATAACATCAAATCCGGCTCTTGCGAAAATTAGCGCACAGGCCTCTCCGATGCCGCTTGAGCATCCGGTGATAAGAACTGTTTTGTAGCCTTTCATCTCAGACGTTTTCTTCTTTTTCAACTTTGTCGTGGATGGTTTTTACGACCTCTGAATATTTTGCATGCGACATCTGCTTCTTTGACAAATGCAGGCCGCGTTTATAGTTTAGATATTCGTAAAGCATAGGTAAAACGGAAACGACTATTATACCTACAACGGCATAATGGAAATTTTCCTTTACTATCTCAAGACCACCAAAAAAATAACCCGCATACAGAAAGGCGGTTACCCATATGAATCCACCGATCACGTTATAGATGATAAATGTTTCGTAATGCATTTTGCCGATTCCGGCGACAAAAGGGGCAAAGGTGCGAAGAATTGGAAGAAACCGGGCTAGTATGATCGCGCGGCCGCCATATTTGGCGTAAAATTCACGCGTTTTTTCGAGATACTCTTTCTTAAATATTTTCGAATTTTTTCGATTAAAAACTTGCGGTCCGACCTTGTGTCCAATCCAGTAATTTACCGTGTCGCCCAGAATGGCAGCTGCTAGCAGGGTTATGTATACGATTGTAATATTAAGGTAGCCACTACCGCTCAGGGTGCCGAGAACGAAAAGCAAAGAATCGCCCGGCAGAAACGGTGTTACCACCAGTCCGGTTTCGGCGAAAATAATTAGAAATACGATCACGTAAGTCCAGACTCCGAATGTGTTGATTACCTGTCCCAAAATTTTATCGAGGTGCAGTATCGATTCTGCCAGCTTAATGATTGTTTCCATATGATGCTAAATTTATAATTTCATGCTTTATGCTTTCAAAATATTCCTGATCCTGTTTGGAGGAAAGCCGTGAGATGACATCATTCAGCCTTACCCACTCGGCCGAAGGATTTGCCGGATCAATCGGTTTTATGTCAGTCTGATCGGTAGTAAAAAGGAACAGATGGATAGTTTTTAATGCTGGGACCATTTCTTCGCCTTCACCGTAAGTTTTGCCGGGGCGGGTATATTGGCCAAGCGGCTTAACCAAATTAAGCAGTTTTATACCGGTTTCTTCGTAAATTTCTCTTTTTGCGGCCTCGAGTATATCTTCGCCTTCGTTGACATGACCTTTGGGGAGGGACCAATAATTGTTTTTTTGCTCAACGAGTACGATCGTCCCTTGGGGACCAACAACAATACCGCCCGCGCTTACGGCGTGTTTCATACTGGTAGTATACCAGACCGGCTCCATGCTCTGAAGTCTATTTTTTCTTTGTCCCGAGGAATGTGCCTAGTATGCCGCGCACGATCTGTGTTGTTATTTGTCTGCCAAGCTGGCTCCCCATGGCGCGAAGGGTGCTTTTGGCAACCGAGCGCACGACATCTTCTTTGTATGTTAATTTTTTGCTGGCATTGGCTTTTTCTTCGGCTGCTTTTTTATCCGCCTGTAGTTTTTCTTCGGCTTTTGCCTGCAGTTTTTCGTATGCCGATTCGCGGTCGATAATTTTATCGTACTGGCCGTATACAAGCGATGTTCGCATGAGTTGATCGCGAACTGAGTTGTCGATCGTTCCGATATGGCTTTTCGGCGGAATAATGAAAGCCCGTTCCACAACCGCAGGCGTGCCTTTTTCTTCGAGAAACGAAACCAATGCCTCGCCCACTCCCAACTCCGTAATTGCTTTTTCGGTATCGATTTTAGGGTTGGTGCGGAAGGTTTGGGCAGCCGTACGGACTGCTTTCTGATCGATCGGGGTATATGAGCGAAGAGCATGCTGTACTCGGTTGCCAAGCTGGCCTAAGACACTTTCCGGCACATCAAGCGGATTCTGAGTAACGAAATAAATTCCGATGCCTTTGGAGCGGATAAGCCGCACGACCTGCTCAATTTTTTCAAGAAGGGCGCTGGGGGCATCGGTAAATAGAAGATGAGCTTCATCAAAGAAAAAGACCATTTTCGGTTTGGGAAGATCACCCGCTTCCGGCATTTCCTCAAAAAGCTCCGACATGAGCCAGAGAAGGAAGGTCGCGTAAACACGGGGTGAATGCATAAGCTCATTGGCTGCGAGGATATTTATGTAGCCTCTCCCCTTAGGGTCGGTCTGCATCATGTCGAATATATTTAGAGCCGGTTCGCCGAAGATATTGCTTCCGCCTTCCTGCTCAAGCGACAGCAGTCCTCGCTGAATCGCCCCGATACTCGCTGCTGAAATATTACCGTAGGCTGTCGTAAAGGCGCGGCTGTTGTCGCCGACATACGCAAGCAAAGCGCGAAGATCTTTGAGGTCAAGAAGAAGCATTCCATTATCGTCTGCTATCTTAAAGGCGATCGTCAGTACGCCGGACTGTGTTTCGTTGAGCGAAAGCAGCCGCGAAAGAATCAGTGGTCCCATATCGGAAATTGTGGTTCTTAATGGGTGTCCCTGCTTGCCGAAAACGTCCCAGAACATAACCGGAAATGATTCATAAGGTCTGTTTTCTAGCCCAAGCGATTTTAAGCGGTCGGCAATTTTCGGGTTGTCGCCCCCTGCCTGGGCGAGGCCGGCAAGATCGCCTTTGATATCGGCAAGAAATACGGGAACGCCGATCGAACTGAACTGTTCAGCCATAGCCTGAAGTGTGACGGTTTTACCGGTACCGGTAGCGCCGGTTATTATGCCATGGCGGTTGGCCATATTAGAAAGTATTGAAAGTGGTATATCAGCTTGCGCAATTGTAAGTGGTGTCATATGGGAGTTATTATATCCCCGATTTCAACAAAAGTATATGGATTTCAAAAAATAGACCAAGCGGTTGACTTCTTAAATACTATAAGATATAATATTTCCTATTAATCTTCTGACTTAAGTACGATAATTGCTATCGTAATTTAAGAAAAAAGATTCACTTTGACAATCGGGAAGGGAGTAAGTCTTAGCGGCGGATAGAGTATCAGTTTATCTGGTATTTTGCCCGCCGCTAAGGCAAACTTGC
>CAYYYG010000051.1:0-5396 GCA_964476135.1 uncultured Gammaproteobacteria bacterium
TTTTTTTATTTTTCTTTTTGTAAAGAATAAATGAAAAGTATGTATTTCGTTTAGGTCTTCACGGACCTAAAGCCAACGTTCAGCAGACTTTAAACTAAACTCGAGCTACAAACTCAACTTAAAAAAGTAGGGGTCTATTCAGCAATGAATGGATTTCCTAACCCGATTATTTGATTAAACTAAATTTTTATATCTGAAGACTTCGTAAGGTTCTTTCTTTAGGCACCCATTAGATCTTCACAATTATCTTTCATGGGAATTTTGTGATACATCTTTTATTAGAGAGATAAATCAGAAAGTAAAATACCTTTTATTAGGTGTGTTTTTTATGGCTTATACAATATTATGAAGACTGAAAATAGATCTCTGCCCCAGGCCGCGGGTTATCGAAGAGTCCGGCGCCTGTCGTGATATTTTTTTCGGTAAAATGCCGATGGACCGTCAATTCTACGTATGGATTGTCTGGAGCTCCCGATGAACCCGGATACATAACGAGCTCACCCTGTTTTCCACCGAATAAATTGGTTACATGTCTAGCTTCAAGAGTCACATCATTAATCGTAACCTCAAGTTTCTCACCGATTTCACATTTCCCTTTAAGCTCTTCATGAGTTATCGTAGTTTTTATATTTCCGAAGTTATCTATATGGCCAATATAATGCCCTCTAATTTGCGGAATCATTTCGAGTCTCAGCTCCTCAAGTTCGAGCTCATCCTGCATCGCATCCATAAGATGTGCGGATACTCTTGAATATAAATCACGTGAACGGAACTGACTGCCCTTATCTAGACCCTTATATGTAAAAGCTTCATCGATATCCTTATATATAAACGAAAAATTAAAGCCTGCATTCGGTCCGCAAAGATACATTCCCGATTTTAACCTGAGAATAATAAATTCAGCTCCTTTTGACTGCTCAACGCCTTCAGTCGACTCAAGTCGAGGATCGGTGTTTTGAAATATAACTGTCTCTAAAGGGCGTCCGTAACGCTCCTCAGTTAATACAACTTGTGATATAAGAAATCCTGTATGAATAGTTGATGGAGTAGAAGCAACAAAACGTATATTGGCACCGGCAGAATCTTTCAAAAAGCCTTGCACCGCAGTCGCAATCTCCTGCGTTGCCAGCGGGTCCGAAACGCAATCAGATATAACAATCAAATTTTTCATTTGCTTATTATTATAACAAAATATGCGAGAAATATCATCAGATCAAGCTAGATATAATCGCAATACATGAGGCTATAACTATAAAAATCGAAGAGGCGTACGCTATTAAATTATAGGTTAATCCATTAGTATATTTACCCATAATTTCCTTATTATTGATAATTTTAAGAATATAAAAGAAAAAAACGGGTAAGAGTACGCCATTTAGCGATTGAGTATATAACACAATCTTAAACAGAGGAAAAAACGGCGTGACCACAAGTATCGATGCGACCACGATGTTAAAAAGAAAAATTCCATAAAAAGTTTTACCTTTAACATAAGGCTCATCTAGCGAACCGACAAACCCAAAGAACTCAGTGAAAGCATAAGCCGAAGTAAGAGACACAATGGTCATACCAATAATTGCCGCATTAAGTAATCCAATTGCAAACAGCAGACTCGCAAACTCGCCTGCAAACGGCTTTATCGCCATGGCTGCCTGCTCACCCGACCCAAGTGGAATCTTATTTACATATAAAGTCGTTGCAGTTGCCAGCATGATGAAAAACGTAAAAAAATTCGAGAGAAAAGCACCGATAAAAGCTTCGATTTTTGCAAAAGCAAGGCGTCTCACCGGTACTTTTTTATCTTTCATGTAACTTTGTACAAAAAATTGCCCCCATGGTGTGATGGTAGTACCGATGATCGCGATTAAGATAAGAAAGGAGTCCTTAGAAAATATATTCGGTTTTGGTATTACGAGACTCTTCATCGATTCTGCCCAATCAGGCCGGCCCTTAATCGCGGAAAAAAGATATGCGAAGTAAAATATCATACCTGATAAAAATACCTTTTGACTCTTTTCGTATTTAGTCTGTGTTATCAGCAAGAATGAAAGAACGACGGCAATTGCGATCAAAGGTATCGCCGGAAAACCGAGCATTTCCGCAGACGTTTTGAGAGCAGCGATATTTGTAAGCAATGTGCCGAAATTGGCGACAATAATGAGGAAAAATACGATAATCGCAGTTCTCACACCGAACATCTCACGTATTAAATCACCCAAACCTTTTCCCGTAACTATCGCAATCCTCGATCCCATTTCCTGAGTAATCGCATAAAGGAGTGTGAGGAACGGCAATGTGACAAGGGCGGCATAGCCTAATTTTGCACCCGCAAGTGAATAGGTAATAACACCGCCGCCGTCATTTCCAGCCATTGTGGCAATTACTGAAGGACCGAGTACTGAGAGTAAAATAATTAAGTTATTTATTATCTTCATAACCACGAGTAAAAGTTATTCGGATCCGGATTTAATAAATTCAGCAAGATCATCTATTGTGACTATACCTAATATTTTCTTGTTTCTGCCTGTTACCGGCAGTGCCTGAAGTCTATATTTGATCATTTTATTTATCGCAATTTCCTCCGGCGTCGTCAGATGTACGACAACCACATTCTGAACCATAAATCGGTACATTTGTGCATCCAAATCTTGCATGAGTAATTCGTGCAAATTAACGACACCGATTAGCTGCTCCTCTTTATTAATAATATAAATATAATACAAGTAAGAAAAATCTGCCGTCTCTTTTTTTACCTTGTTTATAACTTGCCGAACTGTGTCTTCGGGGAATGCGGTTATGAATTGCGATGTGATAAAATCACCGATCGGGGTCTTTGCCAATCCCAACAAATACTCAATCTTACTTCTTCTGTCGGGCTGCAGTTTCGATACTATCCCATCCCTTCTTTTCTGAGATAGAGTCAATAAGATGTCTACCGCTTCATCCGGATCGATTACAGAAATCACTTTTGCCGCTTTTTCATCGGTAAAGCTCTTAAAGAGCGTTTGTTGATAATTTACATTGAGGCTTTCGATGACTTCACTGGCAAACCCCTCATCCAGGACATTCAATATTTTGGCAATATTTTTTGTAGTCGTAGTTTCGAGATAATCAGCAAGATCTTCTGGTCTAATGCGCTTCAATTTTTCCTGCTCCTGCTTAAGCTGCACATGTCCGCGGGCAAGCTCAAGCGGCTGAATATCGGCCCAGGAAAGATAATTAGGTCCCAAACCAATATTGAGTGCGTGCGCAATGCGCAGTATTTTATCTTCAATCCTCAGCCAACGCAGTATGCCAAGTATGCCGATATCAACACCCGCTATATAATAATTCGGCTTACTCGACTGTATAACTATATCGTTAACCCTAACGATTTTACTGCCTTTAATGTCTATTATCTGCTTGTCGAGTAAATTTTTCTCTACATAAAGCTCATTTGTTTCAAGGGAGGCTGTTTCGTATTCTTTCTTGATAACGATATTGGAGTTGATTTTGTTTAGATAAGATAGAGGAACAATAAATATTGATTCGTTTTTCTGCTTAGGTTTAATTACTAGTTTTGTTATATTTGGCTTATCTAGGGCTAAAAAAATGATGTCTTGGAGTTTGCCTACATGCACTCCATCTTCCGTAAAAATTTTTTTATTTTTCAGTTCCGAAAAATAAAGCATAAATTTTTTATGTGTAAATTATACATATTTGGATTATTATACTCTAAATCTGGCAATTATATAGGCTGGCTGAAATATCCATTTCTAAATATCTGGAAATCAGCGAGTTCTACTTTGCTATTCAGGTCAAAATCTGCGTTTTTAGTTGATAATGTGTTGGTGAATTCTTTCCTAAATATCTCAAAATCGGATAATTTAATAAAATTATCGCAATCTGCATCTCCCTGTGTTTTTTTGGAACATCCAGGCACGGTCGGCACCGGCGTACCTGCGCCGCCGGAGCCTGCGGAGATATCAAACTCATCAACGATCACGTTGTTTATATTCTTAAAATACCCATGAGCTTTATATGGATCACCCTGATAATTAAACACTATAAAAAGCGCACCATATGTCGCACCCTGATCTGATGTATATATTTTTGCCCATTCACCATTACATCCGTATGGGTAAGTTGCCGGCAAACAACGCTGTTGAGTACGGATACTGCTACCGCCAAGACCCGATACGAACGCAAATGTTTTGCCTGGAGCTACGCAGAGTTGTGTCGGAGAGTTACATGATGGATCTACCGTCTGAGACGTCATATTAGTCAACGTTTTTGTGCGATGATAAGTATGCTCATGGGAAGTGGAAATTATCGCACCTGCTTCACGGCATGCCTCATATGCTTGCCAGCCAACCGAATCGGACTTTCCTCCAACCTGCATTGCCTGCTGATTCTCGTGCCAGTTGCATATTTTCCAAATCGCATTCGACTGAGCCAGTTGTGCTTTTATGTAATTAACAAAAGCCGGTTCGTCTTTGCTTGAATTGGAACCGATTCCCATTTCAAGAAAAAATAACCCTTTGAAGTTGCAGGTCGCCATATTGCCTTTATCTCCAGTGCAAAACGTACCACTTCTCCGGGCCAGCACGGCCTGATATCCACCATTCGGAGTGGTCCAATTTGCCACATCATGATTCCCTATATTTCCGAAATAGGGGATAGACGTCTGCAAAATTTTCTCGATCTGACCGTCGAATTGCGCCGGGTCATTTTTATATTCAAAATCACCCGTATGAATTACCGCCTGAGCTCCTTCATTTTTTACAAGCTGCAATACTTTTTCAGCGTTAGAACCTAATCCCTGATCGCCTATAAACGCAATTTTCAGGTTAGGATCTGTTGCGGCCGTACCGGTTGCCGCCTCTACCTTGGAACTATTGAAAGAATTAAATCGGGGAATGACCGAATATCCTACAAATAATAGTAGCGTTATGAATAACACCGCAACAAGCGCGCTGCTTAGATTTACAAAAGCTTTACTTCTGTTTATACGCATTTGAAATATATAACGATAATAATCTCATTTTTCTAAAAATTCAACCTCAAACGATCATGCCTAGCGCAAACACAACAAGAAGAGCCGATGAGACAATAGGTGAAATTTCCGACGCCCAGGCAAACCGGCCGAATATACTGGATTTTGTCTTGACTATTACAATAACAAAAAGTGAAAGAGCGATAAAAATTCCAAATGCAAAGGACAAAATCACCGGAAACACAACCCAAATTTTCTTTGTTGTCAGTATCACCATAAATATGGACCAGCCGAATAAGCAAGGACTCAATCCTGTCAGAAAGCCGAGCATAAATTGTTTTTTTATGTCTTTAGTCGATATTTTACTTAGTTCTTTATGTTCGTCAATTTTTACCTCCTGCTCACCAATTAGCCTCGAAAG
>CAYYYG010000052.1:0-5261 GCA_964476135.1 uncultured Gammaproteobacteria bacterium
GAAGTCGACTCAGACGGTCTGGAGTTAAGTAAATTAACTTCACTCCGGCTGAGTCTTTCGTCTGCAGGACTTGCTCCTGCAAATCGAGTGACTCACCATTTTGCTTGCAAGCAACGCCTTTTTTTATTTCGTAAGAAATAAAAAAAGTGCTTAACATAGAGCCCCCACCGCATAAACAACGACTTTGACTGTTTATAAATGCGGTGGGGGACACACACATCCAGCTGAACGGCTTGGAGAATAACATATTCTTCAGACCGGTCGACTGGATCCTCGCTTATGCGAGAGTATTCGGTTGACCCCAACAATCATGCCCCCCATTTATTTTCATCCGGGGGGGAAAACAAAGAGGCGGATCTCTATATGCTTTATAGCATACACATCCGCCTCATTATCTTTTTAAACGGTTCTTGACTTGCATTTGATATTTTCTTCTATTAAAATCGAAAAATCATGAACGTCAGGCAAAATATCATTATTACCACCATTATTACTACCGCGTCTGCGGTGGGTTGGTTGTGATATAAGCCTTAAAAAGCAAACCGACCCCGCCGCAAGCGGGGTTTTTTAATGGTATTAATAATTGACGAATATATATGATCATCATGAAATTCGGTGGTGTCGCGCTTGACGGCGCCTCACGCATGCTGGCAGTTGCCGGTATTGTTGAAAATTTCAAAGGCGATAAGCCCGTAATAGTCGCATCGGCTATGAAAGGTATTACAGATAAATTAGTAAACGCAGCCGTGTGCCTAGGTGAAGGCGATCGCAACGCATACCTACAAATAATAAACTCCATCGAAAAATCGCATTTCGAAACTGCTATATCTCTCCCATTAAATCGAGAGGACCGTGAATTACTTTTCCGGAAACTAAAAACATTGATAAACAACCTGCGCGATTACACACTGTCGTCCGACTATCTCGACTTAAAATCCAAAGACTACATAATATCATTCGGAGAACAATTGAGTACACACCTTTTAACCGCTGCCGTACGAAGCAAAAACATTAACGCTATTGCAATAGACTCAGGTGATCTTATAGTAACCGACAACGATTACGGGAATGCAAAACCTGACATGAAAAAAACAAAATATAAAGTAAAAAACAATCTTATACATCATATCAATTCAGGACTAATACCAGTCGTCACCGGTTTTTACGGAAAAACCTCCGACGGCCACATCGCAACGCTTGGCCGCGGCGGATCCGATTATTCTGCCTCCATACTCGCCAATGTCTGCGACGCAAAAGAAATGATTGTCTGGAAAGAAGTAAACGGCATATATACCGAAGATCCTAAAGTAAATTTAGCGGCTCAGTTTCTCACCGAACTCACGTATGAAAAAGCTGCGACACTCGCAAAAGCCGGAGCAAAAATTCTCCATCCGGAGTCAATGGAGCCTGTACGGGAAAAACGAATTCCGGTCAGAGTCAAAAACGTATTTAATCCGTTATTCATTGGTTCACTAATTTATTGATATGAAACGACTAAACCTTATTCACCTCGGTATCGGACAGGTCGGCGGACACCTGATGAAACTTATACTCCGGGATGCAAAGCAGCTGAAAAAAAATAACTATATAGATATCCGTTATTACGGATTCGGCACCTCGGCCGGAAGTTATTACTACAACAATTCATTTCATAATAATTCAGGAAAAGATTTCCGGAATCAAGAGAAAATGTTGCCGGTTGAAAAAATTATCGATCTGATTCCCCGTCCATTCGCGCTAGTTGATACAACCGCTTCGGACAAGACTGTCGACCTATGGAAACTGGTACTGCGCAAAGGCGGTGCGGTCGCCTCCTCGAATAAAAAACCACTGACCGGAAAAATGAAGGACTATACCGATCTTACTGCTCACGCTTTAGATAGACTCGGTGTTGAAACAACGGTCGGGGCGGCATTGCCTGTTATAGTATCGCTTCGAAATCTGATCGAATCGGGGGATGAAATTAAGGAAATTACCGGATGCTTCTCCGGCACTCTCGGCTTCATATGTTCGGCACTAGAGGAAGGTGTGAAATACTCAGACGCGGTTGCGGAAGCTAAAAAACTTGGTTATACCGAGCCCGACCCGCGCGATGATTTATCCGGCATGGATGTTGCTCGTAAAGCACTTATTCTAAGCCGGATTATGGGAAAAAAACTGGAATTGGCCGATATAAAAAAAACTGTCTTTTTCGATAAAAGACTGGAAAAACTTACGGTTGATTCGTTTCTGAAAAAATCGGCAAGCTCAGACAAAAAATATTCCGAACTGATAAAAAATGCGGAAGTTAAAGGAAACAATATTAGGTACGTCGCGAAAATTACACCATACGCAACTTCCGTCGGTCTAATTGAAGTGCCTTTCAATAGTCCGATTGGACGGCTTAAAGGACCGGAAAATATTGTCGTATTCAAAACTAAAAGATATAACAAATTTCCCCTTGTAATTCAGGGTCCAGGAGCCGGGGTTGAGGTAACGGCGGCTGGTGTTTTGAGCGATATTATTTTACTAGCCAGATTATATGGCGGATCAAAATGAGCGAGCTGTGATTTTTTTTCAATCTACTGGCTCCCATTTTCTGGGTGAAGCGGTAAAAAATTTGCATTGAGCGAATTTATTAATTTAACTAAATACCATGAAAACAAAAAAAATACGGGTCGGAATTTTAGGAGCTACGGGTTTTGTTGGTCAACGATTTGTCAGCTTGCTCACCAACCACCCATGGTTCGAAATAACCGCACTCGCCGCTTCCCCGCAATCGGCAGGCAAAAAATATATAGACTGCGTTAAAAACCGTTGGCATATGCCGGATAAGCCGACAAAATACATATCAAAAGTTGCAGTCGACGACGTGGCTGATATTAAAAACATCAGTAAAAAATGCGATTTTGTATTTTCCGCATTAAACATGGAAAAAGAAGCGATTAAAAAACTGGAATCAGCTTATGCAGACGCGGAAATACCCGTGGTTTCAAACAACTCCGCCCACCGGTGGTCAGATGATGTACCGATGATCATACCCGAAGTCAACCCGGATCACGTAAAACTACTCGACTACCAAAAAAAAGTTCACAGAAGGCAAAAAGGGTTTATCGTTGCCAAACCAAACTGCTCGATACAATCTTACGTTGCCGTATTACATGCCTGGAAAAAATATGGACCATACGAAGCGGTGGTAACCAGTATGCAGGCAATTTCTGGCGCCGGAAAAACATTCGCCATGTGGCCGGAGATGGTAGACAATCTTATTCCTTTTATAGGCGGCGAAGAAGAAAAATCGGAAAAGGAGCCACTTAAAATTTGGGGAGAGTTAAAAAATGGAAAAATCAAAATATTCAGCAAAATAAAAATTACGGCTACCTGCGTACGTGTCCCCGTTTCCGATGGTCATATGGCGGCTGTAAGGATTAAGTTTCGAAAAAAAGCCACCCTTCCACAATTAATAAAAGCGGTGGAGAACTTCGACAATCCGTTAACAAAACTGAATTTGCCTTCGGCGCCATCGCCATTTCTGAAATATCTTAAAGAAGAAAACAGACCGCAAACAAAACTCGACCGCATGACCGCTTCCGGTATGGGAATAACTATCGGCCGCATTGAGCCCGACAGCATTTATGACTACAAATTCATCGCACTTTCTCACAACACTATCCGCGGAGCAGCCGGCGGGGCGATACTTGTTGCGGAGTTATTACATTCAAAAGGTTACCTATGAAGATAACACTAATTGGAATGTCGGGAGTCGGAAAATCACATGTTGCCGCTAAACTGGAAAAAAAAGGCTTTGTAAGATACAGCACAGATGAATTTATAGAAGAAAAACTACAAGGGGAACTGCGCCAGTATGGGTATGAAGGTTTAGCAGACATTTCGCGCTGGATGGGTCAGCCATATGAGTTGCGATACTCAGAACGCAGTCGCCGCTACCTAGATCTTGAAAGAAAATCAATGGAAGAAATTATTAGAATAGCCAAATCAACCACACGAAGTGAAAATGTGGTCATAGACACTACAGGGAGTTTAATTTATCTCGATACATCAGTTTTAGCCGAACTTACCCGGATTACTACTATTATATATATGCAAACCTCACCTATGGCCGAAGCAGATATGTTTAACACCTATATCAACGATCCCAAGCCAGTTATTTGGGGTGACAGTTTTCGGATTCGTAATGACGAGTCGGAGGTCAAAGCGCTTGCGCGGTGTTATCCGACCCTTCTTGCGGCACGTAAAATAAAATATGAAAAACTAGCGAATATTATTGTTGATTACAAAAAATTCCGGGAGCTTAAGCCGGATTCTGTTTATGATTTTATTATTAATTCGGAAAGGGAATATTTATGAATAATACTGAGTTAAAGTGCGTAGACTGCGGACAAGTTTACGGTTCGAAAATAATTCGATACCGCTGTGACTGCGGCGAGGTACTTGAGCTTGTGCAAAAAGACAAGGCGAATTTATCTGCAAGTCGCCTGAAAAAAATTTTCAACGACAGACTGCAATCTATGTCTCTCCCCGACTCAAGTGGTGTCTGGCGTTATCGAGAACTTATAATGCCTGTAAACGAAAAACAAATCATATCGAAGCCCGAAGGCAACACTAATTTGTACGAGGTCGGGGCCGACTGCGGCAGCGGACAGAAATCGGTCGGACAATACGCTGACCTGAACAAAATGTATATTAAACATGAAGGCGAAAACCCAACGGGCAGCTTTAAAGACCGGGGGATGACGACAGGTGTAACTGTAGCTAAACTTCTTGGAATGAAAGCGGTTGCCTGTGCCTCGACCGGTAATACTTCGGCTTCCCTTGCATCATATGCGGCAAAAGCCGGAATGACTGCATTCGTTTTTATACCGGAAGGGAAAATATCTTATGGTAAACTAGCGCAGACCATCGCCTATGGCGCCAAAACAATCCAAATAAAAGGCGACTTCGATCGGGCGATGGAGCTTGTCGAAAAAGTCTGTTCGGAAAAAGGCATATATTTATTAAACTCGATAAATCCGTTCCGGATTGAAGGACAAAAATCGATCGCATATGAACTGATGCACCAGCTCAGCTGGGAAACGCCTGATTGGGTAATTATTCCGGCTGGAAATCTGGGCAATACTTCAGCAATAGGTAAAGCACTGCTTGAAATGAAAAGAATTAAGCTTATCAACAAAGTGCCGCGAATCGCCTCGATCCAGGCAAAGGGCGCGAATCCTTTTTATTTAAGTTATAAAACCGACTTCAAAAAACGCATTAGCGTAAAG
>CAYYYG010000053.1:0-5216 GCA_964476135.1 uncultured Gammaproteobacteria bacterium
GATTATCCGGGAAGCGATATACAAATTGAGCAGACACTCTCTCCGGGATCCAATTATAAACGTTATATTGCCTCATACAAATCGGAAGGGCTAAAAATTTATGCTCTTCTGACCGTACCGAGTGGCGCAAAGCCGAATGAAGGCTGGCCGGTGATTATTTTTAATCATGGATATATCCCTCCAAGTCAATACCGCACGACCGAAAGATACATCGCCTACACGAACGCTTTCTCCAAAAACGGATATATAGTGTTTAGGCCGGACTATCGGGGGCACGGCAGTTCGGAAGGATTGGCACAAGGCGGGTACGGGTCGAATGACTATACAATCGACGTATTAAACGCATTATCCTCGATAAAAAAATACCCAGATGTCAACCCGGAAAAAATCGGCATGTGGGGGCATTCGATGGGTGGATTTATAACTTTGCGAAGCATGGTGGTTAGAAAAGACATTAAGGCGGGAGTGATATGGGGAGGTGTGGTTGCATCTTATCCGGATTTATTGTCCCGCTGGCGAAGAAACAGACCGTCACCTACTTTTTCTCCCAATAATCAGCGCCGAAGTTGGCGCGCCGACCTTACTAATGAGTTCGGCAGTCCGGAGAAGAATCCTGATTTCTGGAATTCGATTTCGGCAAACAGCTATCTGAGCGATATATCTGGACCCATCCAGCTTCATCATGGCACAGCAGACACCTCAGTACCTATGGAATTTAGCGAAAAGCTGAAGTCGCAGCTTGATGGGGTCGGGAAAACTGTCGAGTTATATGCGTACAAAGACGACGATCATAACATTTCTAATAATCTGTCGCTTGCGCTTTTAAGATCGGTCGAATTTTTCGATAAATACCTCAAATAAATTGACCGGCAATAAGTCGCTCCTTTTTACTTTTGGGCCATGATTTTATTTGTTTTTCACGCTTCAATGCCTCGCTTAAAGATTTATGTCTTTCGCTGTGTACGAGGCTAAAAGGAAGACGCGATCTTAGATATTTAGCCGATTTTTTGCCAGCCGATGCGTGTTCTTTCAAACGCCTTTCCAGATTATTTGTCTGTCCGCAATATAATGAATTGTCAGTGCAGCGGACGATGTAAACGACATGCATGTCATTTTGTCATTCCGGTTCCGATATTAAACATCCAGTGGATGCCGTATTTGTCAGTCAGCATTCCAAACACATCGCCCCAGAATTGTTTCTGAAGCGGCATGACGATTTTCCCGCCGACTGCCAGTTTATTGAAATAATCCGTAAGCGTCTTCTCATCGTTCCCGGCGACGCTTAAGTGTACATTATTTCCAGACACAAAGGTGTTTCCCGGCATGTTGTCGCTCGCCATAAAGCTTAGCGTGTCGTTTTGGAGTGTCGCATGCATGATTTTGCTTTTCATATCGGCGGCTGATTCCATCGGTGCGTCGGCAAATGTCTGCATTTCCAGTTTTCCACCCAAGATACTTTGATAAAATTTCATCGCTTCTCCACAGTTACCGTCAAAAACTAAATAAGGACTCAAGTGTGCTTTATTCATAGAATGTACAAATGATTAATGCTTTAATTATATGTGATATTCGTCACGATTTGTTAGATTTTTAGTTTTTTCAGAATTAGGGAATTGCCAACTACCGAAACAGAAGACATGGCCATCGCCAAACCGGCAAAGACAGGGTTGAGAAAAATTCCAAACATAGGATAGAATAACCCGGCGGCAAGTGGAATGCCGATTATGTTGTAAATGAAGGCAAAAAACAGATTTTGTTTTATCGTTCGCAAAGTATGTTTGGATAGTGAAATTGCCTGCGGAATTTTTGCGATATCTCCATGAATAATAGTAATATCGGCAGATTCGATCGCGATATCGGTTCCGGTTGCCATAGCAATCCCCACGTCGGCCTGACTGAGTGCGGGCGCATCATTTATACCGTCACCGGCCATCGCCACATGTTTTCCTGCCGATTGAAGTGACTTTATTATTTCCGATTTCTCACTGGGCAGAACACCGGCTTTTATTTCTGTGATGCCGATCTGTCTGGCAATATATTCGGCAGCGCGCAGATTATCGCCGGTTACCATAATCGTCTTCACTCCCAGCTGATTTAGGCGAATAATAGCTGATTTTGCCGCATTCTTGACGGTGTCGCTTATTGCGATCAATCCTGCCCTTTTTCCGTTTTTTTCGACGACAACGACAGTCTTTCCTTCATTCTGTAGTTTGACTATTTCAGCTCCGGAATTTTCATTTTGATCGGGTTTGCGGACGCGGATTTTTACGTTGTCGATAAAGCCTTCCACGCCCACGCCCTCAGTTTCCATAAATTTATTTACTGAAAAAAAGTCTACTTTTTCTTTTTTAGCTCTATTTACAATCGCATCGGCAAGCGGATGCTGGGAGTTTTTTTCTAGGCTGCCGGCAATTTTGAGCAGTTCCCCAGGCGCGATGTCTGCGGAAGGCAGCACGTCTGTCACTTCCGGCTTGCCGGTTGTAAGGGTACCGGTTTTATCAAGAACCAACGTATCGATTTTATATAATTTTTCCAGGCTTTCAGCGTTTTTAACAAGTATCCCTTTTTCCGCACCGCGTCCGACGCCGACTATAATCGCAGTCGGTGTTGCCAATCCAAGGGCACAGGGGCAGGCGATCACAAGCACGCCAACAAATGCGAGCAGCCCGTATGACAGGGCAGGGGTGAGTCCGATATAGAAGGTTCCTATTGTCAGCCAGCACACCACCGTGGCTGTCGCGATTACGAGTACCGACGGGACAAACACCGCCGATATTCGGTCTGCGAGATTCTGTATTTTTGCTTTTGAGCCCTGCGCCGCCTCGACCATTCTGACTATTTGCGCCAACATGGTTTCTGCGCCCACTTTTGTCGCTCTGAATGTAAATGTTCCCTGCATGTTCATGGTCGACCCAACCACCATATCGCCAGGATTTTTGTCTACAGGCATCGCTTCGCCGCTTATCATGGATTCGTCGATTGAGCTTCGGCCGTTTATTATTTGTCCATCGACGGGTATTTTCTGTCCGGGCTTTACTATTATCTGATCTCCGATTTTAACTTCCGAAACCGGCAGCTCGATTTCTTTGCCGTTTTTAATAACGATTGCCGTTTTTGCCTGCAGATTAAGCAGTTTTTCGATCGCCTCACCCGTTCGGATTTTCGAGCGGGCCTCGAGATATTTTCCCAGCGTAATAAATCCGATTACAACGATCGTAACATCGAAATAGGTGTATTCGGGCGCTTTGATTAATTCACGGAAGGGCGGCAAAAGAAATATAAGGGCGCTATATATAAAAGCAGTCATAGTTCCGATCCCCACGAGAGTATCCATATTGGCGGTTCTGTATAATAAAAATCTGCCCGTCGCCTCTATAAACTGGCGGCCGATCCAGAATAAAAAAACAGCCGCAAGAGTGAATGAAATAGTGTTGAATAATTCCATTGGAATCGGGAGGTTGGGTACTGCTGTAAAAAGTTTAGCCGCAATATCCCACATCATGAGCACAAAGACCAATAATGTAATAGGCAGTGAAAAATGCATCTTGCTTTTTAGATTTTCGAGTACTTTGGCTTTTTCATTTTTGGATTGACCAATTCCCGTGTGCTGCGAGTGATCGTCATGGTCCGACCCGATTTTATGCTCTGCTGCAGCCTCTTTTTTTATCAGGCTGTATCCGAGTTTCGATATTTGCTCATTCATTTTGTCAACCGAAACTGTTTGAGGATTATAAGTCACCTGTGCTTTTTCTGTTGCATAGTTGACATCACAACTATCTATACCTGGCAGTTTCTGTAATTCTTTGGCAATTACATAGCTGCAGCTTGCGCAGTGCATTCCCTTAACTTCAAGTGTCTGTGTTTTCATATTTATTAAATATTATGTAACGTTATACCAGTTTTTTCGCCATTCTTTCAGCATGATCAGGCTTTTGGTCAGAAATTGTTCCACCGCATCGGCATTATCGAGTATTTCCGCGCGGGAGCTTTTTGTTCTGATTTCCTTTGTCATGGCGATGCCTTCTTCATGGTGATAAATCAGCGCATTAAGAAATCTCAGGTCGGTATTTTTGTCTGCCGGCCCCAGATTGGCAACGATCGGATCGGCCGCGGGTCGGCTGTCGCGGTACCATTCTTTTTTCCAAACGTAAAGTTCCTCAATAAGTTTCGGTTCATTTTTCAATATGTCTCCAGCCAAGTCTTTGATTTCAGCCTGATTTGTTTTAGTGGAAATTTGCTCCGCAAGCAACATGGCGCCCCTATGATGTGTCGCCATGCGGTTTATGTAACGAAGGTCAATAAATCTGTCGGCGTTACCAAGGCCCATTTCTTCTTTTGAATACATTGTCTGTTGGTAGCTTGGCGAAATATAGTAACCGGCTGCCATTCCTAGCACCAGGGCGACAATAATAAGTGATAAGGTAAGTGGATCGAATACTTTTTTCATATTATGTTTTTTTGAAAATATTCATAACTTCTATTATTGCTTCTTCTTTTTTACCTTTGGCGATTGCCTCGGTAACGCAGCCATTAAGATGGTTTTCAAGCGTGAGGCTGTCTATCTCTTTCAACGCTTTCTGAATTGCTTTTGATTGATGGATGACATCGATGCAATAATCGTCGTTTTCCACCATAGCAATCACCTTGTTTAGATGCCCACGGGCAATTTTTAGCCGGTGGAGAAGTCTTTCTTTTATGTTTTTCGGTCGATAGGCCATTTTTTTATATTAAATTATATCCCCCATATGGGGATATGGTAACATAAAAAATAGTTTACTGTCAATGGTATTTAATAATAAGTAGAGTAGTGGAGAGGTTTGACATATCCTGCTGACAAAAGCAGGATATGTCAATAAAACATTAAGTTACATCGTCATTGGAAACATCTCGTGGATTTCGATCTCAGCGCCTTCCATGAACATGATGTGCGGATGACCATCAAGCATTTTTTTCAGATCTTTCCATGAATCCGCTTCCAGGATGGAGTATCCGGCGATCGTGCTTTTGGTTTCGCCGTGATTCGATTTGGTGATTGAGTGTGCATTACCTACTGGGCTACCCATGTCGATAAGACCTTTTCCGCATCTTTCACCCCAGGCCATCCATGGTTCCATGCCTTTTTTCATATCTTCAGGAGAAGCGTTTTTCATTTGCTCCATTGCTGAAATTGGAGCTTTGTATAAAATCAAAAATTTCATTTATTATTCACCTCCTTT
>CAYYYG010000054.1:0-2280 GCA_964476135.1 uncultured Gammaproteobacteria bacterium
TAATTAATATATAATTTATAGTAATATAAAAATTATAGTACTATATATTTTATAGTATGTCAACTGGTGGTGAAAAAAAATTGGGAAAAGAAGTTAACTATGTACTAAAAGTCCTCGGCGACGATCATATACTATGCATAATCGCAACTTTGCGCAATGGAAACATGCGTTTTAACGAACTGCAAAGAGCCCTGGAAATAAATCCAACTACCCTTACCGACCGCCTAAACAAACTCGAACAGGAAGGAATAGTCGATCGCAAAGAAGAAACACTCAACAAGTTGTCGGTAGTTTATGAGCTGACCAAAAAAGGACTGAGCATATTGCCGATAATGAATGAATTTGAAAAATTCGCGAAAAAATTTCCGAGGAAAATAAAATGATGAAAATCCGGAAAATCGGATAAATTTGATATCATTATATTATGACAATCTACTTGGATGCGGTTGCGCTGATCTTACACATACTTGGGGCTGCGGTAGTTATCGGCTCATTATTTGTGGTTTCGCTGATTACCGCAAAAGGCGGGTATTCGGGCGGTGGCACAAGACTGATCCGCGATATATTAAAAAGCATCAGATATGCGTTGGGAGTACAGCTTGTTACCGGCTTATATATGGGAATAAACGAATGGAGCGAGTTCGGTAAAAATCATATCTTCTGGACAAAAATCGCCTTATTCCTGTTTGCGGGAACCATAAGCGAAAGATTGATCAGCAGCTGGGTTGGGAGGAATGGAAAAGAAATAACAGACACGAAAAAAATAAAAAGGCAGGCCTGGATGCTTTTCGTATTAACGATAACTATCGCTGTCCTTGGACTGATGCTTGTCGAAAGCGGTTGATTTATAGTCATGAAAATAAAAATAGAGGGTGAATATCTCAAAATAAAATTCGATCTTGCCGAAAAATTTCTTGCGCTTCACGGTGATATTACGGTCAAACTCAAATCGATAACTAACACCGCGACAGAAAAACCAGTGCAGGGCTGGCTCGATTTAAGAGCGCCCGGAACATACGTACCCTGGCTTATAAAAGCAGGCACTTATTATACGGGCCGGGGAAAAGAATTCTGGTATGCAGATCTGAGGAAAAAAGACAAATACCTAACCATCAACCTCAAAGAAAATTCCTACAAGCGCCTCGTGCTCACTATAGAGGAAAATCTGCGATGGAAAGAGAAGATCGACAGCTCATTATCTTAACTGGATTGGTGATGATGGATTATAAATCTGAAAATATTCCGGCCGACAATGTTGCTTGCCAACCTGCAAATATCCATACACGTAATATCTGCGGCCGGCTTGAAGTTCGTCGGATGATTTATCTGAAAATATATTATATGACACAATTTTCTCCGGTTTATTTGCCGAAATTTGAGCCAAAGTAAGATTTCGGGGTGGCTCAATAAAATACAAGTTTCTAAATAACGCACTTGTTGCCGGTAAATCGCTTTCCTTATTAACAGCAGCTCGAAGCGCTTCATTACAGGCTTCATTCGACGATAAAGGAAATCTGTCGCTGATTGCGGAAGAGTAAAACATATGGGGCAATTCCGCAGATGAAAATGGCTTTTCTACTTCAAACGGTAAAAACACGTTCACGACCAATTCATCGTCCATTTTCGTATAAACTTCGTACTCCTTGACACGGATTGAGGCTCTGTGTTTTTTGGCAGACGCTACCAGTTTGTCTTCCGCACCGTATTTATACTGATACTCGATCCGATATACCATGCGTAAAGCTGGAAATGGCAGGATAAAAACAATAAAGAATAAAATAATCGGATTTGGTTTCGTGAGTAGATAAGAAAGAACAAATATAGTCGTGAGTGCAAAAAGAGGTATCAAAAAATATAAAATCGAAATATTCGAACATCCAAGTGACATCACACAGCCCACCATCAAGCCGGCAATCGCACCTTCAGATAGAAAAAACACTCCGGTACTTAAAATAAATACGGCTGCATAACTCAATAATTTTTTATATTTCATATAAATATGATAGCTTAATGTACGTATGGTTTTTTACTGAAAATTACGGAATGAGAATGATGTGGCTGAATAAGGACAATGCGGGAAAATAATTAAGAGGAGCGAGCGGGCTCCTCTTACGCGGATAAACTTAACTATAAATAAAATTGGAGGATGTTTGAAACCAAACTGTCTAGAGTGACGAACAGCTCATCAATGGTGGTTCTGGTGGTGGATGAGTTTACGGTTAAGCGTAGCCAATTATCGTCTTCGATAGCAATGGTTACGCTGATGTTGAAACCTGGTCC
>CAYYYG010000054.1:2380-3543 GCA_964476135.1 uncultured Gammaproteobacteria bacterium
GCCCAATTTTTTTGCCTTAAATTGAGCAGTCACAGTGCTTGAGTTCATTTTTGACTCCTTTGACTATTAACTGAAATAGATCGAAAGGACAATCACATCCGCTCATGGATTGTCTTTATAAGAATATGAGTCTTCACAAACTTATATAGACAATCCATGAAATTTTTTTTCCCGCATTGTCAAAGAGCGTTTTTAACCCGGCAGATACCGGCAAACCGATACGCTAAGTTAAAAACGATATAAAATACATCATAGTATAACACAAGCAGACAGATCTTAGCTTTCGACGTATTTTCGGAAATTATCAAGAATTGCTTGCCAGCCAGCTCTCTGCAACTCAAGCGAGTTCTCCTTCTCCGGGACGAAAGCTTCCACCACTTTTACCCCTTCCGGGGTTTGAATAAACTCTACTTTTGTATGCCGGTCGCCGAAATCGTATTCGATACATTCGTGTTTTTTGACAACCGTATAAACGCCGGCGAAATCGAAGCTGGCGCTTTTGTCTTTGGCAGCCATTGTAGTTTTGAAGGTGCCGCCGACTCGCAGATCGTTTTCGGCGTAGGGAGCTTCCCAGTCGTCGGAAGCAAAAGCCCATTTGATTATATGTCGCGGTTCATTCCAATATTCCCAGACTTTTTCGATCGGAGCTTTGATAATGGTTTCGACAGTAATTAGCTGACTCATAATTTTTTATATGTAAAAAAAAATTAATTTAGGGAACGCTCTTTACGAATTACTCAGAAAAACGACAAGATGACGGCTGCGGTAAGCAAACAGGCAAGCGCCCCGCCGGCTTGAACCGCGATCTTGGGGAATATCCATTTGCCCTGTGTCCCGCCAAATATCACTCCGCTGACTTGTGTGGGTGCAACAAACCCGAGCCACAATAATCCGGCTAGTGTAAAAAAATTCCAGTCGGGAAGATTATTATGAACAATCGACAAAACAACTGTAGTAACCACAGTCACCAAAAGCTGCAGACCATAAAAAGGACCCATCTCCTTCATCATTTTCTGCTGCACTTCTTTTGACAACTTGTCAAAGCCATGAATCTGCCCCCATAATTTACCAAAAATAGGCCCATACCAAATCCAGCCGACAACAAACTGCGCGACTGTTGCCGCAATGACCGCAAGATAATTTATTTCCATAAATATTTGATG